>NZ_RAPO01000004.1:300000-581759 GCF_003610195.1 Halopiger aswanensis
CCGAAATCGTCCCCGGTCGGTGGTACGAATTCGAGTACTACGTGTGCGTGAACACGGTCTCGAACGGCGTCGCGAACGATGACGGAATCGTTCAGTACTGGCTCGACGGCGATCAAATCTACGACCGGCGGGACCTTCGGTTCACCGCCGATCTCGAGGACAATATTATCGAGACGAGCGGGCCCGTCGGTCACTACGGCGGCAGGTACGTCGCACCCCGGAATCTCTACACCTACTACGACCAACACTCGATGGCGCTCGACGGGACGTTCGGCAGGGGGTGTTAATTCGACGTCGGTCCCGTCGATCGTTCTCGATTCGACCGAGTGACTCGAGTAGCTGTCGGGCTCGATCCGACCGTGGAATCTGAGGTCAGTATCGGGTCGTCCTGGCGCAGGGACGGTCTTAACAACCGTATAGTGAACTACCGTTGCGGGAAACGGTTCTCATAATGCAATTACTTTGGAGGCAGAGACGCAGACGTGAACGGAGAGGGAGCGTCGCCGAGACGCTAAAAGACACCACGAACAGCCGGTGTCGGCAGCCGTTCGACGGATTCGGATGGGCAGCATTAGCGGACGCCGGCTCGACGGGCTCGACGGAATCGACTTCGAACGACCGTCACGACGGGTAACCGTCATCGATTGAATACGTAACTATGAGCCGTAATGCCCGCAGCGAGAACGCGAAGATGCGATCGATTCAGCGAAGCGTACAGGTCTTCCTGATCGTCGCTGGAATCGGACTGCTCGTCGCCGGATTGGCCCTCGCGGCGAGCGGCGCATCCGTCGGCGACGCGGTCGACACTATCTCCGAGAAGTGGAGCGATCAGACGAGCACGGAGACTGGAACGGACACGACCGCTGACGGAGGCGGCGCGACCGACGACGAAGACGGGAACAACGAAAGCGACGAAAGCGACGCTGACGGGAGCGATTCGACGAGCGGTGAGAGCGACGCCGGCAACGAAACCGACGACGCCGATGAGGGAGCCGCCGACGGCACTGACGACACCGATAGCAGCGCCGGCGGCGACGAATCCGACGTCGAAGACAACGAAAGCGCCGTTGGCGGCGAGACCAACGAATCCGCGGACACGCACACGTTGACCGTCACGGCCGACAACGAGAGCGGCGACCCGGTCGAGAACGCGACCGTCGCCGTCGACGCGATGGACGCCGGGAACTCGCTCCACAACGAAACCACGACGGGCGGCAACGGCGAAGCCGAGTTCGACCTCGAGGACGGCGAGTACAACGTGACCGTCTCCGCGGACGGCTACGAAGACGCCCAGGAAACCGTCGAAATCAGCGGTGAGGACGAAGACGTAGCGCTAACGCTCGCGAGCGACCAAGAGCAGGACGAAAGCGATACTGACGGTACTGACGGCACTGACGATGACGCCGCCGACAACGAGTCGAGCACGCTGACAGTGTTCGTCGTCGACGGGGACGGTAATCCCGTCGAGAACGCTACCGTGGAGGCTACCGAGTCGGGGCTCTTCGGCGACAGTCACGATAACGAGACGAACGCCGACGGTGAAGCCGAGTTCGACCTCGAGGACGGCGAGTACGACCTGACCGTCTCCGCCGACGGCTACGATGACGCTCAGGACACCGTCGAAATCAACGGCGAGGACGAGGAGGTCTTGCTGATGCTCGAGGAGTCGGGCTAACTGCCCACCTCGTCGCACTCGTTGCGACGATTCGGATCGTCTCCGACTTCCCGCGTTCGCCGCCGACCGTCGCGCACTCTTCTGTCGCCGCTCCGCGAAGCATTCCGTCCATTCAACCCTGTTTATCGAATCCCACCCCTCGTCTCCGTTTGTCGACTTTCACTCCTCGCCTTCGAAAGCGAGCCCGGACACTCTCGGGGGCGGGCGTGACGTTATTACGCCGGATCCGCGATCCGTTCTCGGTGTAACTCTCGGGTTACCGCCGTTGCGGATAGCCACTGCCTCGCTTTCCTGCGATTCCTCTTCGCACACTCGCTCGTGCCCGCGGAGGTGCCGGGATGAGCGTCGCGATGGGCGGACGGACACGGTACCGGCATCGACGGCCCCGGCGGTTCAGCAGTCGAGTCGCGCTCGAGCGACGGAACCATCGGATCGGGGACGATGCGATCGGAATCCCGGTCACGAGGTCTCGAGTACGAGCGCCGGTCGTTCGACACGTCTCGTGTACCGGTCCGCGGACAGCGATTCAAACCCCGGCTCGGCGGCGAATCGCGTTCGAAGTGGTAGGTGCCTCCCGACGAAGCCGTCCACCTCGAGTGGCATCCTCACCAGTAGCCACCTCGAGTGAGATCCTCACCGGCACAGTTCTAGCGCAGCCTCGGCAATTCGACGTAGCGGAGACGGAACGAGGAACCGAAGCCTCGAGGAGCGTCTACGCGAACTCGAGCCACGATCTCGACCGATACGTGGTAGATACAACGCGAAACGCCCGTCCCGTCGTTCGAACTGGACGGTCATGTGGATGGGCGTGGGATACGCAGAGGAATAGCGTTTGAATGTCACAGCGCGTCTCGAGAGACCGTGAATCGTGCTCGAACCGCTCACCGAACTCCACTATACGATCCGACGGCCGATCGCGCGCAGCTGTGCGTCGTACCAGTGTGAGCCGGGAGTGAATCGACGAAGACGACGAAAACGGAGCGGAACGATACTACGGGGGAACTGGAACGTGTGCAGGAGCGACGTCAGTCTCTCCGAGGATTACTCGACCGTGACGCTTTTCGCGAGGTTCCGCGGCTTGTCGATCGGCCGATCGAGCAGTTTCGCAGCGTAGTACGACAGCAACTGGAGCTGAACGTTCGCGAGCAGGCCCGCCCAGACGGGGTGGGTCTCGGGGACCCACAGGTGGGCGTCGGCGACGTCGACCAGCGGGTGGTCGTCGGGCCCGACGGCGACGATCGGCGCGCCGCGGGACTGCGCCTCGATCGCGTTGGTTTTCGTTTTCTCGTCGTCGCCGCCCGTGTAGACCGCGAAGATCGGCGACGCCGAGGTGACGAGCGCGAGCGGCCCGTGCTTGAGTTGCCCCGACGCGAACCCCTCCGCGTGCTCGTAGGTGATCTCCTTGAACTTCAGCGCGCCCTCGAGCGCTACCGAGTGGCCGAAGCCGTTCCCGATGAAAAAGTACGACTCGCTGTCCATGAACTCCCGGGCGAGCGCCCTGGCTCGCGACGTCTCCAGGACGGTCTCGACGTGTCGGGGGAGGTCCGCGAGCGCGTTCAGCATCGCCTCGCGGTCGTCGGCCGGCGTCGCGTCCGGGACGTCGTCGGCGAGGCGCTGGGTCAACAGCGCGAGCGTCACCGCCTGCGAGGAGTAGGTCTTCGTCGCGGCGACGCCGACCTCCGGGCCGGCCCGGATGTATATCGCGTCGTCGGCCTCGCGGGCGGCCGTGGAGCCGACGACGTTCGTCACCGCGAGCGTTCGCGCACCGCGGCCGGCCGCCGTTCGGACCGCGTCCAGCGTGTCGGCCGTCTCGCCGCTTTGGGTGACCGCAACGACGAGCGTGTTCTCGTCGACCGGCCCTGCGGCCGTGTCGTACTCGCTCGCGCGGAGGACCTCGGCGGGGATGCCGGCCGTCCGTAGCAACTGACCGCCGTACATCGCCGCGTGGTAGGACGTGCCGCATGCGACGAACTGGACGGAGTCGACGTCCGCGAACGCGCCGGCCTCGAGGTCGTCGAACGCGACCGTTCCGTCCTCGATGCGACCCTCGATCGTGTTCGAGAGCGCCGTCGGCTGGGAGTGGATCTCCTTCTCCATGTAGTGGTCGTACTCGCCCTTGCCGGCGTCTTCCGGATCCCAGTCGACGGTGTCGACCGATCGATCGACCGGACTCCCCGCGAGGTCCGTGATCCGGTAGTCGTCGGGCTCCAGAACGACGAGGTCGCCGTCCTCGAGGTAGATCACCTCGTCGGTGTGGTCGAGGAAGGCCGGCACGTCGCTGGCGAGGAACCACTCCTCGTCGGCCAGTCCCAGCACGAGGGGCGATCCCTTCCGTGCGGCGTAGACGCGCTCCTCGCCGTCGACGATCGCGGCGATAGCGTAGCTGCCTTCGAGCGTGTCGACGGCCTTCCGGACCGCCAGCTCGGTGTCGTCGGTCTCTCGGCGGTACTCGTCGATGAGGTGCGGAATGACCTCGGTATCGGTGTCGCTCTCGAACTCGTGGCCCTTCTCGCGGAGCTCGGCCCTGAGTTCGTCGTAGTTGTCGATGACGCCGTTGTGAACGACGGCGACGTCACCCGCGGTGTCCGTGTGCGGGTGCGCGTTCTCGTCGGTCGGGGGCCCGTGGGTACTCCATCGGGTGTGGCCGATCCCGATGTTCCCGCTCGGCCGCGCGTCGAGCGTCGATTTCAGGTCGTCGACCTCGCCCGACGTCTTGTGAACCTTCACGCCGGACCCGTTCTGTACGGCGATTCCCGCCGAGTCGTACCCGCGGTACTCGAGGTTCTCGAGTCCCGACAGCAGCGTCTCCGTCGCGTCACCGCGACCGATGTGGGCGATGATGCCGCACATCAGACGATCACCTCTCGGGAGACGACTGCGTTGATCGTATCGACGCGGTTCGAGACCGGTGCCCGAAGTACACTACTGTATCGTGTCATAGCTGTCACCTGCCCGCGTCCGTCGTTCACTGTGAGACGGGCGGGTCTCTACGCTCACCGTGTCTCGAAGCGCCCATTACTATAGGACGGATAAGCCGGCCGCTATCGACCGCCGAAGACGGTTTCAGCTGGCGCAAATTTCGTACGGTCGACTCGGTATCGGCGGCGCCTCGGTCGAGCCGCTCAATTCGAACGGGACGCTCGCCGGACGCTCGAGGCGACCGAGACGTCTGTCGAGCAGCCGGTCGCCGCTCACGGTCTCGATCACGACGACCGCGTTTCGGGCCGCTCGAGGACGACGGCTGGCCACCGCCGCATCGTGACCGTCGTTCGACAGCCGGTCATCTGATAGCCGGTCGTTCGACAGCTGGTCGCCCGCCGCTCGCAGTATTCCGACGCGTCGGCGGTCGGTACCGTCCGATAGCCGATCCTGTGAGCGAAACGCATTGAGGTAGCTGTATCCACCGCAAGCGATGCCTTCCGTTCGGATCCGATCGAACGCGATCGGACTCGAGGAGCGACGTTCGGTCGTTCCTCGTTCTCTCACGTAGCGACCGGAAGAGTCACGTAGCGACGAGAAGGGACGGCCGCCGCGGACGGTCGGTGAGCCGATTACCGCTAGCGGCTGCTGATGATGGTGTGCCGGGGGATACTGGTGATGGTGTGCCGGGGGATACTGGTGACGGTAGGCGGCGGACGAGCGAAAGGAAGAGCGGTCCGAGACGCTTACGGGATGGGATTCTCGACGTCTCCCGCCGTTCCCGGATCGTCGCAATCGTCGGTACCGGTCGACTCGGTTGCGGACAGGGTGATAACGTTCTCCCGGCCGACCGATTCTTTTTCGACGACGCCGTCAGCGTGCATCTGCGAGCAGATCCGGCTGACTTTCGACTTCGACCAACCGGTTTCCTCCGTGATCCGGTGCTGACGGATTTCACCGCCGTTCGCGACCAACAGTCTGACGACTTTGCCTTCGTCGCTCAGGAGTTCCGGCGGCGTCTCGGGCGAGAGGTACCGTTCGTACCCTCGGTGATCGGTGGTGGGTGAACTGCGTTCTTCGTGTGTGTGACGCGTGTCCCCTGACTGGTCTCTCTCGTCCGAGCCGCCGTCGGGTCCCGAGAACAACGGGCCGAACGCCGCTTCGAGATCACGGTCCAACGCCTCCACGAGGCGAAGCGCGATGAGCCCGCTGATCAGCAGAAACAGAACCGCGAGCAGGGCCTGTTCCCAGACCGTCGGCAGCTCGAGCGGCCGTAGCCAAGAGACCGGGACGCCGAACTGATCGGCTGGTCTCGATACGGCCGCGTGGACGTCATTCCGGCGTATCGTCGCCCGGGTCGCGTCGGTCGGCTGGCTAGCCGAACCGTGTGCGATCCGAGCCCGGAGTTTGACGGTGGATGCCATGGGTTATCG
The DNA here is from genome assembly GCF_003610195.1 of Halopiger aswanensis. Classification (NCBI taxonomy): domain Archaea; kingdom Methanobacteriati; phylum Methanobacteriota; class Halobacteria; order Halobacteriales; family Natrialbaceae; genus Halopiger; species Halopiger aswanensis. Next base: position 306,028 of record NZ_RAPO01000004.1, read on the forward strand.
CGGTTCTGTTGCGGTCGGCTGGTCTCGGGTAGGGGTGATTGTGAGCGCCGACCGCATCCGAGACGAGGAGATCTTGCCTCTTCATTATAGAGCGCTACAGCCGGCTTAACAACGGTTTAAACGGTTCCGTCGCCGGTCGGTCTTCGTTCCGCAAATCCCGGCAAAAGCGCGTCCCGAACGCGAGATCGCGGTTCGGTCTCATCGCTGCAACGGTTTATTCGAGCTATAGTAAACCGCCCCGCCGATAGAGCGCTACTCGAGGCACGCCCCGCGGTTGCGGGTGTTCCGGAATTCGGACAGTCACCGCCGCACGCGGCCGTGTGGCGGCTACGCAACGCGACAACGATACCGACAACGTCGACAGCATACCCATGACCACGACACTCACCGATACGGAGAACCAATCGGACGACGGAAAGCGCGACCAAGACCCACAGGACCCGACGTCCGGCGGAACGACGTTCGAACACATCTCGAAGTCGGCGCCGAAGAACGCGACGATCTGTATCGTCGGCCTCGGCTACGTCGGCCTCCCGCTCGCGGTCGGGTTCGCACAGTCTGACTACCGCGTGATCGGGTACGACGTCGACGACGAGACCGTCGACCGACTGCGAGCGGGCGTCGACACGACCGGCGAACTGTCGGCCGAGGGGATTCGCGACGACAATATCTCGTACACGACCTCCGCGGCCGAAATTAGCGAGGCCGACTACGTCATCATCACCGTTCCGACGCCAGTCGACGACGACGATCGACCGGATCTCACGTACGTCGAGCAAGCCGGCCGAACCGTCGGCTCGCGGATGGATCCCGGAACAACGGTGATCCTCGAGTCGACCGTCTACCCCGGGACGACCCGCGAGGTCCTCGTGCCGGCGCTCGAGGAGGCGTCCGAGCTGACCGCAGGCGAGGACTTCTTCGTCGGTTATTCGCCCGAACGCGCGACCCCGGGCGATCCTGACCACGGCCTCGCGGACGTCGTCAAGGTCGTCAGCGGCCAGAACGAGAAGGTCCTCGAGGACGTGGCGACGCTGTACGAGTCGGTCGTCGACGCGGGTGTCCACCGCGCGCCGTCGATCGAGGTCGCCGAAGCCTGCAAGGTCGTCGAGAACGCGCAGCGGGACCTCAACATCGCGTTCGTCAACGAACTCTCGATGGTCTTCGAGCGGCTGGACGTCGACACGCAGGCCGTCCTCGAGGCCGCGGGCACGAAGTGGAACTTCCACGATTACCGCCCGGGGCTGGTCGGCGGCCACTGCATTCCGGTGGATCCGTACTTCCTCGCGCACCGATCGGCCCGAGAAGGGTTCGATCCCGAACTCGTGCACACGGGCCGGAAGGTCAACGAGTCGGTTCCGGACCACGTCGCGGAGCTGACGATCAAGGCGTTGAACGAGTGCCACAAGACGCTGCGCGAGAGCCGCGTCCTCGTCCTGGGGCTCTCGTACAAACCGGGCGTCGGAGACATCCGCAGCTCGAAGGTCGCCGACGTCGTCGACGCGCTCGCGGAGTACGACGTCGACATCGAGGGCTTCGACCCGTTCGCGGACGACGACGCGGTTCGAGAGGCGTTCGACCTCGAGGTTCAGGAGACGCTCTCCTTCGAGGGCGTCGACGCAATCGTGCTCGCCACGCCGCACGCGGAGTTCGAGCAACTGGACCTCGAGGCCGTCGCCGACGAACTCGCGGAGCGCCCCGCACTGGTCGACGTGACGGGGACGCTCGAGAAGGACGCGGCCGTCGAGGCCGGCTTCGTCTATCGGAGGTTGTGAGCCGATGCAAGTGCCGATACCGCCGACGGCGATGCGGACGCCGACCGGCGACTCGCGACGCTCCCTCGCCGCCACCAGCGACCGCGGAGGTGACGCGCGATGCGCGTGATGATTACGATCCAGCATCCCGGCCACGTCCACTTCTTTCGGCACCCGATCGCCGAACTCCGGGAGCGCGGCCACGAGGTCCACGTCTTCGCTCGCGAGAACGACGTGGCGATCGAACTCCTCGAGGCGTACGACATCGACCACGAGGTGCTGGCCGGCGAATCGGGATCGCTGGTCTCGCTGGCCGCGGTGCAGGCGACCTACGAGACGCGGCTGCTTCGACGGGCCCGCCGGATCGACCCGGACGTGATCACCGCGATCGGCGGCGTCGCCGCCGCCCACGTGTCCTCGGTGTTGCGGACGAAGAGCCTCGTCTTCTACGACACCGAGCACGCGACGCTCATCACGAAGCTGGGCTACCCGTTCGCGGACGTGATCTGTACGCCCTCGTGCTACCGGGAGGAGATCGGCGCGAAGCAGGTGACCTACCCGGGCTACCACGAACTCGCCTACCTCCACCCCGACCGGTTCGAACCCGATCCGGCCGTCCTCGAGTCGGTCGGCCTCGAGTCCGAGGAGTCGTTCGCCGTCGTTCGACTCAGCAGTTGGGAGGCGTCCCACGACGTCGGCCACGGCGGCTTCGACGAGCCGCGCGAGATCGTCGACCGACTCGAGGACGCCGGCCTGACGGTGCTGCTCTCGGCCGAGGGCGAGCCGCCGGCCGACCTCGAGGCCTACCGGTTCTCGACGGCGCCCGAGCGGATGCACGACCTGCTCGCGTTCGCCGACGTGGTACTGAGCGAGGGCGCGACGACCGCGGCGGAAGCGGCCGTCCTCGGTACGCCGGCGGTCTACGTGAACCCGCTCTCGCTCGGGTACACTCGGGAACTCGACGCGGAGTACGGACTCCTGTTCGAGTACAACGGCGAGAACCGCCACGTCCGCGGGCTCGAACGGGCCGTCTCGACCGTCGAACGGCCGGCCGAGGAGTGGGCGGATCGCCGCGAGCGATTGCTGGACGACCGCGTCGACGTGACGAACGTCGTCGTCCGACAACTCGAATCGCTCGCACGGCCGCGAGCGACGACCGAATCGACCCCGGCGACGAACGCGGGGTGATCCGGACGGTGACGACGACGCTGAAGGTACTGCAGTTGGTCACGTCGCCGCGGCCGTTCTTCGATCAGCAGATCGCCGCGCTCGAGGACCGCGGCGTCGACTGCACGGTCCTCTCAGTCCCCGGCGCACACGAGGGCGACTCCTCGCGATCGCCGACGGCGTACGCGCGGTACTACGCCGAGGTTCTTTCCGAGCTCCGGTCGACCGAGTACGATTTGGTGCACGCCAACTACGGGCTCGTCGCGCCGGTCGCGCTCGCACAACCGATCCGCCCGGTCGTCACGACCCTGTGGGGGACGGATCTGATGAGCGACCGCGGCTGGCTCCGGTCGATAAGCCGGCTAAGCGCGCGCCGCGCGGACGCCGCGATCGTGCCGAGTCCGGCCATGTCCCGGGAACTCGAGGCCGACCACGAGCTGATCCCGTTCGGCGTCGACACCGACCTGTTCCGGCCGATCCCGCGCGAAGCGGCCCGCGAGCGCGTCGGCTGGGAGACCGATCGCCCGGTCGCGCTGTTCCCGTACGATCGGACGCGATCGGTGAAGGACTTCCCGCGGGCGCGCCGACTCGTCGAGCGAGCGGACGCGGACCTCGAGTTGCGCACGGTCTCCGGCGTCGACCACGAGGAGATACCCTACTACATGAACGCCAGCGACGTGCTGCTGGTTACCTCGAGCCGGGAGAGCGGCCCGATGGTCGTCAAAGAGGCCGCAGCGTGCAACCTGCCGGTCGTCTCGACCGACGTCGGCTTCGTCCGCGAGACCCTCGAGGGGGTGGCCAACTGCGTCGTCAGCGACGCCGACTCCGAACTGGTCGACGGCCTCGAGCGAATCGCCACGGACGGCTCCCGTGCGAACGGTCGCGAAACGATCGACGATCTCGGCGTCGACGCCCTCGGAGATCGGCTTCTCGACGTCTACCGTCGGGCGATCGGTCGTCGCGGCGTCGACGATCGGAAAGCGGGGGTGAGCTATGGCGTATAGCAGACTGTCGGACCTGCGGCCGTTCCGTCTCGACACGGTCGCGGCGATCGGCGGGCTCGCGATCGCGTTGGCGCTACTTCCGCTTCGCCTGTTCGCGTCGCAGGTTTACCTCGACACGGTGCCGATCGTCCTCGGCACTGCGTGTGCGTTGTATCTCGTCTCGCTGTACCAGGAAGACGACGCGCGAACGTTGCCGACGTTGCCGTCGGGCGTGACGATGGCGCTGCCGAGCGTCGTGCTCGTCGGACTCGCGGCGCTCGTGGCGCTCGTGGTCGTCCAGGGGACGCGAACGCCGGTCTTTTTCGGCGCGGCGAGCGTCGTCGGGACGCTGCTGGTCGGCCAGATCCTCTTCGCGAGCGATCGCGATCTCCATCCGGGACTGCTGGTTCTCCAGATCGTCCTGTTCGCGGTCGTCTTCCGGTTTACCGCGCTGTACGCCACGCCGGGATTCGTCGGGATCGACATCTGGACGCACGCGGAGCTCACGCGCTCGATTCTCGCCGAACAGTCCCTCAGCGGTATCGCCGACGACAAACACTACGCCGCGCCGTTCTACCACCTGCTGGTCGCGGCGTCGGCGCTGCTGTACGACGTGCCGGTCAAACTCGCGATCTACCTCTCCGTCGGGCTCGTGATGCCGCTGTCGATCCTGTTGGTCTACGCGGCCACGAACCTGCTCGCCGAGGCGCGGTGGGCGACGCTCGCGACGGCGTTCTACGCGTTCGCCAGCCACGTCTCCATGTGGGGAATCCACCTCATTCCGACGAGTCTGGGGCTGCTTTTCTTCCTCGGCATGCTGTACGCGCTGATCCGCGTGATGCGCATCGAGTACACGATGCGCGACTTCGCCCTCCTGCTGGTGCTGAGCATCGCCGTCGTTCTCACACACCAGGTGTCGACGTTCATCATGCTCGTGTTGTTGCTGGCGGCGTTCGTCGCACAACTCGTGTTCGTCGTCGGCCCGCTCGGGCTCACGCGAGTCGACGCGAGCGTCTTCCGGGCGAAGAAACCGGTCAACCTCGTCGGGCTCGTCGTCTTCAACTTCGGGCTGACGATCTTCGCCTGGTCGCTGACGCCCTACCGGCAGGACTCGTTCCTCGAAACCGTCCTGAGTTACTTCACGCAGACGCTCGAGGAGAGCGCCGGCTTCCTCAACATCGCCAGCGGGTCGACGGGCGAGGAGACCGATGCCGCGGCGACGACCTCGACGACGCTGCTCGATCAGGTCGTCCCCTACGTGGACACACTCGGGTTCCTGCTCCTGCTGGGTGCGACGTTCGTCGGCTGTCTGTACGTCGTCCACAGACGCCGCGCGGAGCAATCGGTGTTCACGCTGTTGCTCGCCTCCGCGTTCATGCTCGTGTTCGTCCTCGGGTTCCCGATGTTCGGCATCCACAACTTCATCCCGACACGCTGGTTCGCGTTCCTCTACGCGCCGATGGCGGTGCTGGGGGCGATCGGACTCCGAACCTTCAGCGAGAAACTGAACCCCACGATCGTCGTCTCGGTCCTGCTGCTGTTCGTCCTCGTCTATCCGGGAGCGATGCTGCTCGCCCCCGAGAGCAACATCGACAACCCGGTCTTCCCGGGTCAACACGAACGGCTCGCGTACGACGAGTCCGAACTCGCGGCGGCCGAATCGATCGCCGAACTGACCGGCTCGCCCGACGGGAGCGAGATCCGGCCCGACCAGCGGCTCTACACGGATCACCCGTACCAGACGGTGATGAGTCGAACCGGGGCCTATCCGTCGACGACGACCGCGACGGTCCCCGACGGCGGAACCGCGGGCCACGAGTACACGGTCTACCGGTCGGCGCAGTCGGCCGACGACACTGGCGTCTACTTCGTCGGCGAAAACGGCGAGGCCCGCATCCGGCAGATCGATCGAGCGCAACTGTGCCGACCGGATCAGGCGACGGTCTACACGAACGGCGAGGTCACGATGTGTACCCCCTCTCCGGCATCGAACTGACCGATTCTGCGCCGCTCCCGTCTTCCGTCGTCGACCGTTCGAACGGGAACGAGAACGAAAACGAGTCCACATCGATACCCGCGAGCGCGACCGATCGACGTTCGCCTGCGGCGACTCCGTTTCGCGATCCCGTGTTCTGTTCCTGTTCCTCGTGAGCTGTCGTCCCTCGAGTCGCGTTTCGAACGTTCGTGTGGCATCGTCCGGCCGATAGTTTGGCTCGCGCGAGATCGGGGCTGTGACGTCCTTCGCTATGAGCTCGACAGTACGATACGCACCGATTCGAGACGGAGCCGACTACCGCGTCCCGTCTCGTCTTTACGGTCTCGGTGGCGAGACGCGATCGCGGTCAGTAGGACCGAGCCGACCGGGCCGAATCGGAACTGACGTCGGCTCGAGTGCGAGCCGTCGGTAGCCTGCCGGTCACGGCCTACGCGGTGCGCAATTGTATCGAGGAGTAGTATCTCTCGTCCCGCCGTCACGCGCTCGCAAACGAATATACAGCCGCTACGAGCGGCGGCTGTGACAATCCCGAACCGTCGGAGGGTCACGTCGTGCGGGTCGGTTCAGTCCGCACTCGAGTCCGTCGTCGATCAGTGGAGTCGGGAGCGGACGGCCCGCCAGCAGTCGCTGACGATCGGCGCACCGTCGTAGAACCACAGCGCGACGACGCCGACCCCGATCCCGAGTTGGACGACGATCTGCGTCGACAGCCCGTTGCCGAGAAGCTGGTCGGCGTACCGGACGAAGTAGGCGACGAAGTGATCGAGAAAGCTACCGCGATCGTACGCTGGCGGCGTTGCGACGGGCCAGAGGATCACCCGCAACTCCGGCGGCCGCCCCAACCGTACGGGGTTGACGATATCGGCCACGAGGTGAGAGCCGATCGCCGTCGAGAACGCACCCGCGACGGACCGCTCAGCGCCGTAGTGACCCGCCGCAGCGAGGACCGCGAGACAGACGATCGGGACGACGAGGATCGAGTGGCCGATCGCGTACCCGCCCTCGGTGATCTCGAACGTCCAGGCGAGCGGCTTGTCGATCAGGTCCGGAAGCTGCGAGCCGACGGCGACGGCGATCGTTTCGCGGGTCGTCGGCGACCGCCGCAGGACGACGTGTGCCAGCAGCGAATAGAGGACGTACGCGACGACGAGGTGTTCCCACGGCCACATCATGCGCCCTCCATCGGGAGGCGGATGACCCGATAGGCGTTCTCGGCCGCGGGCTCCGACGGCGGCTCACCTTTGTAGAGGAGCAGCGTCACGCGAAGCTCGTCGTCCTGCATCGTCGGGGCCACGTCGAGGGGTTGTCGATGCGTCTCGCCGGCCGCGACCGTCGCCGTCCGTCTGTCCAGTTCGTCTCGCTCGTGAACGGTGACGTCGTTTCCGTCGCCGTAGCTCACGTCCTCGAGCACGACGACGGTCGTGTACCTTTGCTCTTCGTGTTCTCGGTTCGTGATCGTTGCCACGAGTTCCTGGGGACTGCCGTCGCCGTACGTCGAGTCGTACATCGTTTGCGTGTCGCCGTCGAGGTTCTCGGTCTCGATGGCGAACTCCGTGAACCCGTCGTGCTGGGGTGGGTTGGCGACGGCGAACCCGCCGCTGGCAACCACCAGCACGATCCCGACGGCGATCGCGACGTTGTACGGACGAGTGCTGGACCGATCGTAGAGCGTCGATCGGGCCGTGAAAAACGGGACCGCGGATCGAAGGGACGGCGTGTACCGTTGCTCGGGGGAACACCGGTACCGAGCCCCGATCGCGACGAGTGCAAGCGCGACGGTCAGTATTGAAACCCCGAAGAGTACCGGTTCGACCGTCACACCCCCAGGGGTTGCGGACGCGAAAAGGGTGATCGTCGGAACGAGCGCGACGCTAAAGACGACTGACATCACCGTTCGCTCGATCGACTCGAGACCGCCGCTGACGAGGAGCGGATTTCCGAGGCCGGTTTTCCCTTCATCGAACGCCTGATATTCGTCCTGGGGTTCATCCGGAAAGAGCGCTGAGACGGCTGCATACCCCGGTAGAAAGCAGACTAACGGTATCGCAAGTAGCAATCGTACGATTCCATCGATGCCGAAAATAACGCCGAACGTCACGCTGCCTGCGGCGGCGATGACGAGTGCCAGATCGAAAAACCACCAATCAGTATCGCTCATCTCGTCGTCGATTGGGTGCCGGTATGGTTTATTATCCCCCCGGTAAGCCCCGCTCATCAGGGGTCGTCTGACACCCGTCTTGCACCGAACTATAATAATCTCGATACTGATTCGGCTTAAGTACGATTCGACGCTCCCAGAACCGTCTCGATAGCCGCCACATACCGAAATATGGAGTAAATCCGCAACAAAAATTCGGAAACTAAGAGTATGAAATAATATTGGGGCGTGATTCTAATATCGTCGGTATTATGCACTGAAGATGCTATATCTGCGGTTTTAAAAAAGAATAAAAGTAATTCACGGGACCCATAAAATCACGTAAAATGGACTATCTTCAGATACACGGTTTCTATACTTTATTACCCACCGTTGGAAAGGGGAATCTGACGCAATGAAATCGAAATATATCAGTCCGGAAGAACAGTGCGAGAAGGACGCAGATGCAGAAGAGGAGTGTCCCCCAGACGCGTCCGCAGTTCCGAAGGACGAACTCTTTCATCTACTGCAAAACGAGCGGAGACGGTTGGTGCTGCGCTATCTCCGCGGGACCGAAGGGCCCGTACGCATGCGCGATGTCGCGGAACAGGTCGCGGCCTGGGAACACGATACGACCGTCGAACAGCTCACGTCGAAACAACGCCAGCGCGTCTACATTCCGCTATATCAGTCTCATCTCACGAAACTCGACGAAGCCGGCGTGATCGACTACCAGAAGGATCGTGGCATCGTCGAACGAAAACCGCTCGCCGACCAAGTCGACGCGTATCTCGACGTCAACCCGACCGTCGAATCGACGGACGAGGCGGACGCGGAGAGCGATACCACGAACTGGGTCGACCATTACATCGTCGCGACGACGCTCTGTTACGCGGCCCTGTTCGGTACAGTGATGGAACTACCGTTCATTTCGCTTCTCTCGGGAATCGGCCTCAGCGCGCTGATCCTATTCCTCTTTACGGTACTCACGATTACCCGCCTTCTTAACTGAGGCCCCCGAGCGCGTACCCGACTCGCGTCTTACGAATCAGAACCGGATCAGACGACGGACAGCGTGCCGAGCGTCATCATGAGCACGGTCACCATCGATACTGAGACGAGCAGGAACACCACAAGCAGAACGATGGCGGAAATCGTCCCGAGTCCGGCCTGCGAAAACGGTCCCGTCTCGTCCGTTTGCGACGCCGACCGCTCCACGATCCCCTGCGCGTCGTCGAATTCGATTTCGCCGGCGGCGTCGAGGGCCGGGAGTCGCGTTCGATGCAGGCGCTCGTGAACGGCAGCCCACGTGTCGATCGGCGGTTGCGCGGGTTCGATCAACCGATCGGCGATCTCGTCGACGGTGACGGGCAATTGCATCTCATCGATAACGGTGAGGAGCGCAGCGTCCGTATCGGGGAGGAACTCGTCGACCTGATCGTCGGGATCAGGATCTCCCACTGCAAAATCGTCTCCCGGATCGAAAGAAATCGGCACTTCAGGTCTCGACCTAGCCTCGCTATCGTCGGAACACTCCTCGGGCGGAGTGTCCGACGAAGAGCGGAACCAAGACGGCGTCAGACGCATATTCCGTGGTAGCTCATCTTTGCATATAAGTATTTTCACGGTTTTTTCTCCCGATCGGAATAAATGGTCATAGGGACGGTACCACCGCTAATTCGACAATTCACAACCGATAAAAAGGATGATACTATCGGTTCTGTTCGCGTGATTAGTTACGCAGTAACAAGTTCTTCCGCGCGAAGCCAGCCGAGCACGTGCGCGTCGGGCCCGTCCCAGGATTCCAACCACCGCCGAAGATCGACGATTCTGAGTTTGTGGCGGGGCGGCAACGGAGAAACGTGCTCGAGGTCTGCAAACAGACGCTGATCGAAGTCGTACCGATCGAACAGCGTCTCTCGATCCGGCCACGGTGGTTCGAACGCGGTTAGAAACGGCGTTTTGCGGCGAACGAACCCTTCGACTTCGTTGAGCAGCGTGCTATCGTGCGGTCGATCCGGCGGTCGGTGTCGCAAGATATCGTCGTCGAGTCGCTTACACGCTCGAAGGAAGGTTTCCGTCGTCCGGTGTTCGGGCGGCGCTCGGAGGTGCCACTCGAGCAGTTCGCGATCCGTCGCCAGAAACGACGTAACGAACTGGTCCGAGAGGTGGTTGTGGAACGGGATCGACGGCTGGTTCGCGATCCCGCAACACGCCAGCGCGTTCTGTACGCCGTCCGCCCGCGCCCGTCTCGCGTCGAACTCGTCGGCGATCGCGTCCCTGACGAACGATTCCGGATCGACGTCGAACGTCGTCCGCTCGATCAACTCGAGGCTCGCCTCGCGGCTGTAGCCGAACTTCTCGAGGAGGGTCTCGACCGGATTCGGATCGGGATCGAGATGGCTAACGGGGACGCGTTTCCCGAGGACGTCGACGGTCTCGCTCGCCGTGAAGTGACCGCGGAAGAACGTATCGCAGAGGAGACCGTGGTACATCGTGTCGACGTCGATCTCGTCCGTGTAGCCGGCGTGGTGGATGTGCAGCGACTCCTTGATCCCCTGCGAGTAGCGGAGCTTCGACTCGTCCGGGCGGAGGTACCGCTCGTCCGGCGGAAACGCAGTGTGGTCGGAGTCGTACTGCGCCGCGACTCGTTTCGCGCCGGCCACCTCCTGCGCGTCGGGCGAGCCCACGGTGTAACTGTGCTCGATGTCGTCGATCCGCGAGAGGATGATCCGCGAGTCGTACCCCGCCGAGAGCAGGACCCCCTTCCGGCCGGGGAGCGTCGCTCGTCGCCGGAGCGCCCGTTCGAGCCGGCCAGCTAGTTCGTCGACGTAGTCGAATCCCTCGTACGCGGGTCGGTAAACGAACCGGTCGAGCGAGTCGACCTCGTCCGCCGCGAGTCGGCTGTCGATCGGCAGCCGACGCAGTTGTTCGACGGCCGTTTTCTCGCCGAGGATGACGCCGAGGTGCAGGTACTCGAGGATCCCGTTCCGATCGGGCGTCGGATCGGTGATCGTGCGTCCGACCGCGGCGGCGTCGGTGCCGAAGATCCGAACGCCGGGGTCGTCGGTGTAAAAACACTCCCGCGATCGAACCGGATCCGTCGCGACGAACGCTTCCGCTGTCGACTCACAGTCGATGACGGCGAGGTACGAGCCGTTGAGGGCCCGCAGCGCGTCGCGGCCCGCGGCGGCGTACCGCTCGAGGAGCCAGCGGGCCGCGTTGGACGCGTCGGCGTCGTCGGGGACGTACGCTTCGCCCCAGACGACGCAGCAGCCGCCGTCGCCGCTGTACCGAGCGCTCCATCCCGGGGTTCCGAGGTCCGAATCCCTGATCCCGACCGTCAGCTGCGGCCCGGAACAGACCGCATCGAACTCGTCGCTCGATCTGAATCGTTCGAACCGCTCTCGATCGCCGAATACGCCGAAGAGTTCCCTGTTCATCGTCATCGTTATCGTCTCCGATCGCTCCACAAACGGATCGGCGTCCGATCGTTCGGCCGTCGGTCGTCCTTTGCGGTCGACCCTGTTCGCGCAGTCGGACGCCTCACTGCCACAGCGTCCGACCCTCCGTTCAATAACTATGGCATTGTTAAGTCCCGAACCGCACGCTTCGGGGCGATTCGGAAGACGGCCGATTCGGCGTCGTCGCCGCCTATCGGCTCCATAATAATGGGGTCGCTGTCGGTAGCATCGGGTCGCCTATGTCACAGCAACGTTCGACGACGCGTCGACGCGTCCTCGCACTCGCCAGTGCGACCGGACTCGCCGGCGTCGCGGGCTGTGCGGATCGACTCAGCTCCGTTACCGACCGCGCCGCCGACAACAACGAGAGCGGCAACGAAACGGCGACCGACGCCGAGGTCGAAGCGGGGTCGGGCCCGGCGGCGCTCGCGGACGGCGTCCCGCCGCTCGAGACCGAGTACGACAGCCGCGAGCAGTACGGCCAGCCCGGCGAGTCGCTGGACGACTTCAGCGACCTCGAGCAGTGGGAGATCGTCCAGGGGTCGGGCGAGGCGGACGCGGACGTCGTCTTCGACGGCGAGCAGAGCCTCCACCTCCGATCCGACGGTGAGGAGAACATCGTCGCCCGGCGCAGTCTCGAGGGCGAGGACCTGACGGAGACGGATCTCTCCTTTGCGGTTCGGACGACCACGCCGCAGAATCTCACGATCAACCTGCGGATCGTCGACCAGTTCGGAAGCGCGCGGGTGTACTCGCTGCGCGAGGTCACGTACCGCGCGCCCGACGTCGGCTGGTTCCGATCGTCTCCGGGCGTCTTCGAGGAGGACGAGTACGCACCCGCGATGGACCACCTCGACCGACTCGAGGTGCAGGTGCTGCACACGATGGACGAGGCCGAGGTCTGGATCGACGACCTGCGGACCCACGACAAGCCCGATCAGGGGTACGTCATGCTCGTCTGGGACGACGGCATGCGCGACTACTACGAGACGGCCGCACCGCTGCACGACGAGTTCGGCTTCCGGACCGTTCAGGCGCCGATTCCGCGGTGGACCGAGCAGGGCCGCGACGGCGTCATGTCCGTCTCGGAACTGCTGGAGCGCCAGGACGAGGGCGACCAGATCGTCGTCCACGGCACGCACGAACCGATCCACGAGTACGACGACGAAGGGGCGGTCGAAACGCGGCTCCGGCAGGACAAGCGCTGGTACATCGACAACGGGTTCGAGGGGGCGAACTACATCGTCTTCCCGCACAACAGCTTCGACCGGACGAGCCTCGAGTACGCGACCGACTACCACTACGGCGGCGGCTTCAATCAGGCCGGAAACGTCAATACGACGGGCGTCCGCGGCTTCGATCCGATGGTGCTCCCGCGGACGATCGCCCACGACTTCGAGATCTCCAAGCGGTGCGTGGATCTCGCCGCGGCGCACAATCAGTGTACCATCCTGAACTTCCACGCGTTCGACGCGGACAACACGCTGTCCGCGGACGAATACGAGGCGCTGCTCGAGCACATCGACGACGCCGATATCGAGGTCATCACTTTCGACGACCTCTGGGAACTGCGCACGGCGCAGCACTACTGATACCGATCCGGCTCCGTTTTACTTGCGATCCCTCGAAGTCTGCGGCTCGTGTCTAGCCGATCCGCTACCGATCGACGGTAGTACCGATCACCGCTCACCATCATCCGCCGCAGGGAGCGTAAACGAGAACGTCGTCCCCTCACTGGGTTCCGAATCGACCCGAATCTCGCCGCCGTGACGCTCGACGATGCGCTTGACCAGCGCCAGCCCGATGCCCGTCCCGCCGCCTTCCTCGGGCGTGTGGAGGCTCTGAAACACCTCGAAGATTCTGTCGACGTCGCCGGACTCGATCCCGACCCCCTCGTCGCTCACCGAGAGCACCCACTCGTCGCCGGATCGCTCCGCCTCGATACGCACTCGCGGCGGCTCGTCGCCGCTGTATTCTACGGCGTTGTCCAGCAAATTCTGGAACACCTGTCTGAGTTGGTCCGAATCGCCCTCGACCCGCGGCAGCGACTCGGCGGTGATCTCGGCGTCGTGCTCCCGAATTTTCACCTGCAGGTCGTCGCGGACGTCCGCGAGCACGGCGTCCAGTTCGACCGGCTCGAGCGGATCGCCCCGCGTCTCGACCCGCGAGTACTCGAGCAGGCCGTCGATCATGTCGCGCATGCGTTCGGCGCCGTCGACCGCGTAGTCGAGGAACTCCTGCCCGTCCGCGTCGAGGTCGTCGCCGTACCGCCGCTCGATGAGTTGGAGGTAGCTCGAGACCATCCGCAGGGGCTCCTGCAGATCGTGGGAGGCGGCGTAGGCGAACTGCTCTAAGCGTTCGTTCGACTCCTCGATCCGTCGCTGGTACGCTTTGCGCTCGGAGATGTCGCGGAGAACGCCGGTGAAGTACCGCTCGCCGCGATACCGGATTTCGCTGAACGAGACGGCCAGCGGGATCTCCGTCCCGTCGGCCCGCAATCCCGGCAGTTCGAGGTACTCCCAATCGAGCGTTTGATCGCCGGTCTCGAGGTACCGCGAGATCGCGGCGTGGTGCTTTTCGCGATACTCCTCCGGCATCAGCCGGGTCAGCGGTTCCCCGATGAGGTCGCCCCGACCGTATCCGAACACGTCTTCGACCGCCGGATTCACCGATCTGATGGTGCTGGTTTCGTCGATGGTGACGATCACGTCGTTGATCGCCTCCATGATCGCCCGATATCGCTCCCCGAGCTCGGAGAGATCCTCCTCGATGAGCACGACTCGATCGAGTTCTCCGTCGTCGGTTTCGATCGGGGCAGCGTCGACCGAGAGCCACTTCCGCTGACCGTCGGGGTGTTCGATCTGTGCCGTCCAATCGTAGAGCGGCTCGCCCGTCTCTCGAACCAGCGCGAACGGGCGTTCTTCGAAGGGGACGAGGGACCCCTCCTCGTCGTAGTACGTTCTGCTATCGGCGTCGGGTTGCTCCGCGTTCGCGGGGCGGCCGTGGAGGACCGCCGCTCGCTCGTTCATCCGCTGGACGTCCCCGTCCGCGGACAGAACGGAAATGCCGACGGGCGCGGCCTCCATCATTTCTCCGAGCAGTTGGCGCTCTCGGTCGAGTTCGTCCTCGGCCTGGCGTCGCGATACCAGGCCGCCGAGATCGGCGGTGGCGGCGGAAACGACTTCCACCAGCCGGTCGTCCATCTCCCGTCGCTCGGTCATGTAGAACTCCAAGATTACGGCTACGTCCCCGTCGGCGAGCACCGGGACGCCGAGCCCCGCTTTCACCCCCATCTCGGCGGCCAGCGCCGTCCGGGGGTAGATCTCTTCGGACACTGCGGTAACGTCGGGAAACCAGACGGACTCCGCGGCGTCGAGGACGCGACCCGGAATCCCCTCGCCCGGCTCGAACGCGAACACGGACGACTCGTCCACGAACGGGGCGAAGTCGTCGGACTGTACGTACGAAATAGGCAACTTCTTCGCGACGCCGTCGTCGGTCGGTAGCCAGGCCTGACCCACTTCCCAGTCGGTCCACTGACAGACCTCTTCCAGTACGGCTAACAGGCCCTCCTCGAGCGACGCGGCTTCCGCCAGGGAGTGACTCACCGACACGTGGAGTTGATGTTCCTCCTCGGCGCGTTTTCGATCGGTCATGTCGCGGGTAACCTTCGCGAAGCCCTCCAGGTCCCCGTCGTCGCCCCGAATCGCCGTGATAGTCACGTTCGCCCAGAACCGGGAGCCGTCCGCACGAACGCGCCAGCCTTCGTCCTCGACCGATCCGTTGTCGACTGCGGCAGCGAGGTTCCGCTCGGGGACGCCAGCCGCTCGATCGTCGTCAGTGTAGAACGTGGAGAAATGTCGGCCGACGATTTCGGCGGCAGAATAGCCCTTGATGCGTTCGGCACCGGTATTCCAGCTCACGACGGTCCCCTCCGGATCGAGTCGGAAAATGGCGTATTCTTCGACGGCTTCGACCAACGCACGGAACTGGTAGTCCCGGTCCTCGTTCGTCCGTTCCCGCGTCGACGGATCGGAACTCCCCGGGGAAGCTCGAGGACCGTGACCGTTACCGTTTCCGTTCGTCATTGTATGAGTCACGCTCCGGTACCGGAAAACTCTGCCCATCAGTCGGTTCCGGAACGGGCGGCTCGTCTTCGGCTCAGCACACCGTGCGAACGGTGTCGTTTCGATCCATTCGCGGCAGTGAGCGCGACCGCAAAACGGGGGGAGAAACGAGACGGCGAAAACGGGACAGGGGCGCAAACGGGGTGCGACGGAACTGCGCGCAACCGGTGGGGACAGACGCGCTCAGTCCGTCGAGAGCGTGATCGACGCGGTGGTGGTGCGGTCGGCGTCGTCGGTCACCCGCAACACGACGGTGTCCCGGCCGACGTCGCCGGCCGTCACCTGCAGCGTCTCGCCGCGCTCGTCGAACTGGTCGTTTCCGCCGACGTCCCACTCGTAGCAGACGAGTCGCCCCTCGCGGGCGTTCGAGCAGGTCGCGTCGAGCGTGACGGTCTGGCCCGGCTCGAGCGCAACGTCGCCGGCGTTCGCGGGCTCGGTCGTGATCTTCGCGATCGGCGACGCGTCGTCCGCGCCGGCGTCGCCGGCGTTTTCGTCAGTGCCGTCGGCCGCGTTTTCGCCATCGCCGTCGGATTCGTCCCCGGTCCCGTCGGACTCGCCTTCCGCCGGGTCGTCATCGCTCGCGTCGGCGTCCTCGTCCACGTCGGGCTCGTGCTCGTTATCGGGCTCGTCTTCGGGGAACAGGTCGTCGGCGACGAGCTGCTCCGCGATCGTCAGGTGCCACCGAACGCGGGTCTCGAGGTCGACGTCGGTCGAGAGCGTCTCGACGAGGTACGACTCGGCGCCGAGATCGCGGGCCGCCTTGTGGACGAGCAGCCCGTTCGGTTCGGTGTCCGGTCCCGAGAAGGGACCGATCTCGAACGCGAGTTCGGGATCGTCCACGGACGTTCGGTTGACGTACTCGGCGGCCGCGCGGGCGGTTTCGACGGCCTCGGCGCCGTCGGAGTGGAAGATCGCCTGTCCCACGCCGTCGACCGGATCGCCCGCGTAGATCCCGGTCGACTCGTGGAGGTCGACGACGACGTCGGCGTCGTACTCGACGAGCACGTCCCAGATCGCCCGCGCGAGGTCGGTTTCCGGCTCCGAACCTTCGGGGAACTGTCGGTTGAGGTCGCCCCAGTCGTCGCCGCTGCGGGTTCCCTCCTCGACGGCTGCTGCGTTGGCCTCCGGAATCGCGACGAGCGTGCCGGCGTCGATCCGCCAGTCGGCGATGTCGCCCGCGGCCTCGTAGCCGGCAACCTCGTTGCCGTGCATGCCGCCGGTGACGACGACGGTCGGCCCCTCGACCGGCGCCTCCGTGACGTACACCGTCGTCTCGCGGCTCGTCCCCTCCATGATCGAAAACGATTCTCGAGAGAGATCTTCCTCGGCCGTGTCGGCTGCAGCGGTCCCGTCCTCGAGAACGCCGCTGACAGTCGTGGCGCCGACGCCCGCGACCGTACAGCCGGTTGCGATGGCCAGTACCGATCGTCGTGACAGTGTCTCGCGCTGCATGCGGTTGTCGGGACGAACGACACGGTGTTTACTATCGCAGCGATAATGACCGCTCGCGATCCATTTCGGCGCTGAAACGGGCAGTTTCGCGTGTGACAACGATTTCGAGGACATCGCCCGCGTCCCGGACGAGTCGTTTCCGAACGAACAACGGTTTTCGAGGCTGCAACTGCGGCGGGACTACCGGACGCCGTGGCGTTCGTAGAACCGGCGAACGCGGTCGTCGGCCAGCAACGGTCCGTGGACCTGAATCGATTTGAGGCCGGGGTAGCTGTTGGCCTCGATGACGGTGAACGAGCCGTCCTCGTCGGTGACGATGACGTCCCAGCCGACGTAGGGGACGAACGAACAGCCGGCCGCGATCTCGAGGAGTCGCTCGCGGATTCGGTGCCAGCCGGGAACCTGGGCGCCGTCGATCGGCACTCCGGTGTCGGGATGGCGAGAGTGCCACTCGACCTCGCCGTCGACCGGCGGTTGTGCGCCGGCGCTGAGGGTCCCGGAGTCGGGATCGATGGCCGCGGAGAGGCCGCCCTGCGTGAAGTTGTCAAGCGGCGCGGAGTCGCTCGTCCCGATCCGGTGGATCGCCGCGGCGATGAACGGCTCGCCGGCCGCCTCGTCGTACATGGTGATAATACGGAGGGTGTTGGGCGTCTCAGGGTACAGCGCGGCCCCGAACGGTCCCTGTTCGACGTACTCGCAGACGAGGTACTCGTCGAGGTTCGAGACCAGCGACCGGAACTCCACCTCGGCGTACTGATCGCCGTTGACCCGGTAGCCGTCTTCGGTGCGCGTACACAGCAGGACGTTGTTCCCGCCGCCTCCGCGGACCCACTTGAGGACCAGTCGCTCCTCGGCCTCGAGCCGTTCGACGACGCGCTGGGCGGCGTTGCGCGTCGTGTGCGGTGCGTCGCGCTCTCGCCGGCCCTCGGTTCGGTCGGACTCAGTTCCGGAAATGGTCCCGGAAACGGCCTCGAGGGCCGGTCCGCCGTCGGCCAGTTCGTGGCGCGCGGCGCTCCCGGCGGCCGGTCCGTCGACTCGGTCGTCGATCGGGTGGTACGTTCCGTCGCGAAGCATGCCGTAGACCGCCATGCGGTGGGCGTCGAACGGCTGCATCACCCGGTGAAAGAGCAGTTTGTTCGACAGCGCGACCGACCACGTCCCGTTGATCCGCTTCGAGCGCACGTACCGCTGATAGTCGCTGACGTAGTCCCGGTACGTCGACTCGTCGAGGTCGTAGACGGCGTCCGACCGGCTCAGGAAGCCGCGACGCCAGAGCCAGCACCGGCGTCGAAGCGATCTCGAGACGGTCGACTCGCGCTCGGTCGCCGCCAGATCCTGTACGCCCCTGATCGTGTGGTAGAGCTGTCGGACGTTCACGACCGTCCCTGCCGGACGGCGGCCCATAGTTATCGATCGATCAAGACCGTTTCAGGATCGTTGCAGGTTCGAGAGAACGGAGCGTGCGGCTGATTTCGCGGCGAACCGGAAGCGAATCGCCGCGCTGCTACTCGGGCGCGGCCGAGCGGAGCCGACTCGAGAGCGCGGTTCCGACCAGCACGCTGGCGCCGACGAGGACGGCGAGCGTCGCGGCGATCGGGACCGGTCGTCGTCGAACGCCGGTAGCGGCGGTCCAGCAGAGCCCGGGGACGTGTCGGGCGGACACCGACGCTCCGCGAAGGTGCCACGCGGCTCGCAGGAGCCGTCCCTCGGCGAGGTACCGCTTTCCGAGGATGAGTCGGTGGGTCGCTCGGATCTCGTAGCCCGCCGCCTCGAAGCGGTCGACCTGCTCCTCGTAGCTCGAGAGGTACCGTTCGCTCGCGGTCTCGATGACGCTCGCCGGCGGGTGGCCGGTCGGCTCGCGGCGGACCAGTTCCTCGTCGACGTAGGCGAGTTTCCCGTGCTCGAGCACGCGCAGGCAGAACTCGGGGTCCTGGAACCGATCGAGCGTCTCGTCGAATCCGCCCGCCTCGTCGGCGACGGCCGTTTCGACGAGCAGCGTGGAACCGGCGCCCGGCTGGACGTTGTCCGCGAGGATTTCGCCGATCAGTTCCTCGCCGCCCTCTCTGGTGGGTTCGTCGTCGGCGCGAGCGAGGACGGACGCGACGGCGGTTCGAAGCGATCCGCTCGTTCCCGAGAGCTCGAACGTCGCGTCGCAGTAGACGCCGACCCACTCGTCCGAGCGCTCCTCGAGGGCGTCGAGTTGGCGCTCGAGTTTCTCGGGGTGCCACTCGTCGTCGGAGTCGAGGAACGCGACGTACTCCCCGTGAGCCCACTCGATCCCCGTATTCCGGGCGGCGTTCGCCCCGCGGTTGGTCTCGTGGACGACCGGCCGAACCCGCGAATCCTCGCGCTCGTAGTCGGAAAGCACCGACTCGGTGTCGTCGGTCGAACCGTCGTCGACGACGATCACCTCGAGGTCGTCGATCGTCTGTG
Source organism: Halopiger aswanensis (assembly GCF_003610195.1). Taxonomy (NCBI): domain Archaea; kingdom Methanobacteriati; phylum Methanobacteriota; class Halobacteria; order Halobacteriales; family Natrialbaceae; genus Halopiger; species Halopiger aswanensis. Next base: position 325,538 of record NZ_RAPO01000004.1, read on the forward strand.
CGAGCGCGCTCTCGATGGCGCGCGGAAGCGTGTCCGCCCTGTTGTACGTCGGAATCACGACGCTGACGCGGGTCATGCTGCGTCGTTTCGAGAACGGGCCGGATTATTATCGCGTGGATAAGCCGGCTCGCGCGGCCGTCCCGAACGGAAGCTGCGGGACGCGATCGGTTCGTGCTGACGCTAACGGCTCTATAAGAAAGGCCGATCGGTCCGTCGAGGCGGGTGATGACGCACCGAAACCGACGATCGTTCGTGAGCGCGGTCGCGGCGACCGGAACGCTCGGACTCGCCGGCTGTCTCTCGACCGTCGAGGGCTGGCGGGAGACGAACGGATCGGCAGACGGGAACTCGACGCAGTCCGCGTCGGACGGAGACGCCGAGCGCAGCGACGGCGGCAACTCCGTCGCCGACGAACCGTCGGGGCTCCCCGGCGAGTCGATCGCGTCGTTCGAAACCCTCGACGACTGGATGGCGATGATCGACGCGGGCGACCTCGAGGCCGCGACGGACGACCCGTACGCGGGATCGCAGTCGGCGCGACTCACAGCCGACGAGGGGACGGAGTACGCCGCCGTCTACAGGACCTATCCCGACGGCCTGGACCTGCGCGACGCGAACCTCTCGCTGGCGGTGTCGTTCACCGGACGCGAGCAACTCCACCTCGAACTCGAGCTGCTCGCGCCGAACGCGCGCAACGTCTACGCGATGGAACGGACCCTCACCGGTCCGACCGATCGCTGGGTTCGCGTCGACTTCGGCACCGACCGGGTCGAGACCCAACCCGACCTCTCGGACGTGCGCGAAATCCGGATCACCGCCCGCCGTCGGGGCGATTCGTCGGGCCCGATCGACTGCCGGATCGACGACCTCCGCGCCGTCGATCGTCCGGCGACCGGCCGAGTGATGCTCCTGTTCGACGGCACGCTCGAGAGCCACTACGAGACCGCCTTCGAACACATGGACGAGTACGGCTTCGCCGGCGTCGAGGCGGTCATCCCCGAGGCTGTCGGCGAGGGCGGCCGACTCACGCTCGACGCGCTGCACGAACTGAACGACGCCGGCTGGGAGATGGCCGCCCGGCCGCGGACGGGCGCGAACTTCATCCACGAGTTCACGCCCGAGCAACAGGAGGGGATGATCCGGCGGACGAAGGCCTACCTCGAGAACCGCGGCTTCGAGGACGGCGCGAAGCACTTCGTCACGCCGCGGAACGTCCTCGGCACCGAGACCGTCGATCTGGTCCGCGAGTACCACGAGCAGGCCCTCCGGTACGGCGGCGGGCCGAACGCCCTGCCGCTGACCGACCCGCACAACGTGGGCTTCTTCGCCGGCGACGCCGGCGAGGAGGCGCGGACGTACGTCGATCACGCCGCCGAGTACGGCCAACTCGCCGTGTTGCACTTCGAGGAGATCGGCGACGGCGGGATGAGCGAAGACGCGTTCGCCGACCTGCTGGCGTACGTCGACGAGCGACCCGTCGAGGTCGTGACCGCGACGGACCTGCTGGCCGACCGCGGTCGCGGCGGAAGCGGAGGTGACAACTGATGTACCGTGGCAAGAGCGTCGCCGTCGTGCTCCCCGCGTACAACGAGGAGGGGTTCGTCGGCGACGTGATCCGGGAGATGCCCGGCTACGTCGATCGGATCTACGCGATCGACGATCGCTCGACCGACGGCACCTGGGAGGAGATCCTCGAGGCCGCTCGAGCGGACGCGAACGCCGAGCGCCCCGCAAGCCGTAGTCGCGAGGGCGAGGTCGCCGATCGACTCGCGGTTGACGGCGGAACGTCCGCGCTCGCCGCTCGAGCGGCGGTCCGCGATCCGATCGGACGGGTGGTCCCGATTCAACACCGAGAAAATCGCGGCGCCGGCGGCGCGATCAAGACCGGCTACCTGGCCGCGCTCGCAGACGGCACGGACGCGACGGTCACCGTCGACGCGGACGGGCAGATGGACCTGTCGCAGATGCCGCGCCTGCTCGATCCGATCGTCGAGGGCGAGGCCGACTACGCGAAGGGCAATCGCCTCTGCTTCCGGGAGTACCGGTCGGCGATGCCGCGATTCCGGTTCGTCGGCAACGCGATCCTGACGTTCCTGACGAAGATCGCCTCGGGCTACTGGAAGACGATGGACCCGCAAAACGGGTACACGGCCATTTCCGGCGAGGCGCTCGAGGCGATCGACGTCGAAAACCTCTACGAGTACTACGGCTACTGTAACGATCTGCTGGTGAAGCTGAACGTCCACGGGATGCGCGTGGCCGACGTGACGATGCCGGCCGTCTACGGCGAGGAGGAGTCGAGCATCGCGTATTCGGAGTACATCCCGAAGGTGTCGACGATGCTGTTGCGCAACTTCCTGTGGCGGCTGAAGACGAAACACCTCGTGCTCGACTTCCACCCGCTCGCGCTGTTTTACCTCGTCGGCGCGGGGCTGGCCGCGACGAGCGTTTTCGCCGTCGGGCTGACGCTGTTCGCGGCGGTCGCGCCGATCGAGACGGCCGTGCAGGGCTCGAGCATCCTGCTGCTGTTCCTCGGCGGCCTCGCTTTCCTCCTGTTCGCGATGGTGTTCGACATGGGCGAGAGCGAACACCTCGAGATGCAGGTACAGTAGTCGTGCGGTATTGCGATCGTCGCCTTCGTCTTCCGTTCCGAACCCGACGTTTGCACTCGGCTGTCGCTTCGATCGCTGTTCTCTCGCGTCGCTAGGAACGGCTCCGCCGCTCGTGTGATTGTTCTGCGGTACGGGTAAGGCCTACATGCAGCACGGGTAAGGCTACAGGGCAGACGTTTTCAGACGGTTTTAGAGGCAGTGAAAACGGACACCGTCCGTTCGAACGTTCTCCGCGTCCGGTACGGATTCTACAGGGAGAGCAACGCGAGCACGGCTCGAACGTCGACGCCCAGCACGCCGAGGGTGAGCCCCGATACCAGCAGGGAGAGTCCGATCCCGAACAACAGCGTCTGGAGCCAGTTGCGCGAGGACTCGTCCTCGAGCGACTCGAGTCGGGCCCGCAGGCCGCTCGCCGTCGATCCGACCGGGTCGGGGAACGCCGACAGCACCTCGAACGGATCGGTCGGATCCAGCGCGCCGACGAGCAGCGCGAACGCGAGGAAGATCGCGAAGCCGATCGGCGGGACGACGGCCAGCGCGACCCACGGGTTCGAGATCGCCGCGGCGAGTGCGACGATGGGGCCGCCGGCGAGAACGGTCGTCAGCGCCGTGCGGCCCAGACGCGCGTCGGCCAGCGGATCGAACCCGACCCGACGGGCGCTCCAGCAGTGGAAGACGAACATCGACCCGTAGCCGACGCTGGTCGCGATCGCCGCGCCCTGCATGCCGTAGAGCGGGATCAACAGGGCGTTGAGGACGAGGTTGATCCCCGCCGCGACGCCGGTGGCGACGACCGGATACCGGAGCGTGCCGTTCCCCTGCGAGATGGCGAGGATCGGCCTGGCGAGCGCGAACCCGATCGCACCCGGGAGCAACAGCAACAGCGGTTTGATCGCCGGCTCGGCCTCCGAGCCGAAGTACAGCGGGACGGCGACGTCCGCCAGCGCCGCGAGGCCGACCGCCATGACGCCGGTCAGGAGGAACGTGTACCGGGTCGTCCGGGAGGCCAAATCCGTGATTTTTCGCATCCGATTCTGCGACCACAGCTCCGAGGTCGAGTGGACGAACACGGTCTGGAGCGCCAGCGGGACGAACCAGAGGAACTCGGCGATCGTCAGGGCCGCCCGGTAGTTCCCGACCTCTGCGCTCGTCCGGAACCGCTGCAACATCACGATATCGATGTGGTACAGCGACATCAGGAGGAACACGAGGACGATGCTCATCGAGTTGAACGTGAGCATCCGCTTGCGTGGAAACCGCTCGGGCGGCCGCGTGAACACGCACGACAGCGGAACGCGACGGTCCACGAGCGCGAGGCCGGCGGCGGCGACGATCACGCTCGCGAACAGGTGGCCCGCGAGGGCCCCCAGCACCCCGAAGTCGAGGTAGACGAGCGGGATCGCGACCGCGACGAAGCCGACCTTGTCGAGGACCTTCAGCGGCTCCGAGTACCGCTCGAGGCCGAATCCCATCAGCGTCTTCCGGGCGTAGTCCCGGAACTGCGCGGAGAGCACGAGTGCCGCGAGGGCGTAGAAGTACCGCGTCAGTTCCTCGCCGAACGCGGCGGCGACGAGCCCGGACCGGGCCGCGAGCACCAGGAGGACGGCGCCGACGATCGCGAGGACGATCGCCAGTCGAAAGTAGAAGCCGACGACGTGTTCGCTCCAGTTGGCCGCGTTGCGGTCTTCGGCGAGGAACTTCCGGACGCCGTCGGTGATTCCGGAGCTGACGAAGATCATGTAGATGGCGAACGCCGACAGCAGGAACGCGTAGTCGCCGTAGGCCGATGCGCCCAGGAACCGGTACAGGAGCGGCGTCGACACGGCGGTGACGACGAGGACGACGACCTTCGCGCTGACGACCGAGAAGACGCCGCTCGCGATACTCCTGTTCATGGTCACGATCGTGGATGGCTTCCCGATGCCGGCGACCGGCGGCGCCCGTCGCCGTCCGGTCGGCCGCTGTCGTAAACGAGCGACACAGTATCGCTACGGTCTCGTCGACGGTCCCTTATTATACCCGTATTAAACGTCGCTGCGGCCGAAATTTCGGTATCGAAACCGATGGCGCGACCGGCTCTCCCTGCCGGCTGCGATCGGTTTTAGGCGGAATCACGGGGGGCCTGAATCGAGAATCGACGCCAGCGGGGACGAGCGCGCGGGCTCGCTACTCGTAGGTGTTACGCCACGTCAGCACGTCGCTGGCGCCGAGGTCGTCGATGCCGTTGACGATGCGATTGACCCGGAAATCCGCTCCGTCGACGTCCGGGTAGAGGCGAACGGCCTCGAGGTCGCCGTCGTAGGATTCGGCCTCCGAGTCCCGGAGGTGGTTCCCGTCCCCCAGGTCGACGTACGGGTACTGGCTCGCGCGGAGCGTACACTCGTAGAAGGTGGCGTCGTCGCCCGTGAGGACGACCGCGTTCCGGTCGGCGCCGTCGCGACCGGGCTGGTCGACGGTCACGTGACTGAACCGGCAGTTGTCCCGGCCGCACCGGATGCCGTCGCGGAGCCCGGCTGCGGTAACCCCGGCCGCCCCGGAGACGTCGAACCGTTCGACCAGCACTCGATCCTGTTTGTCCGTCTCCCGGATCCAAAGCGGGTAGCCGCCGGCCGTCTCGTGGACGATCCCGCCGCCGGCGATGATCGTTTCGCCCGCTTCCGGGGAGACGACGATGCCGTGGTTCACTCGGTCGCCGCGCACCTCGATCGACGCGTCCTCGATCCGCGCCTGCCGACAGGTGTTGATCACCGAAATCGCGTGGCTAGTCGGCTGCGGCGACGTGATCGAGATATCGACGTTTTCGACGCGGAGGTCGTCGCCGTTCTCGAGGCGGACGCCGCGTTGACTCTTGTCGTACGATCGAGTCCGGTCGACCTCGACCGTCGCGTTTTGGATCCGACTCCCCGCGCCGCCGAGGCGGACGTTCGCGCCGTTGCTGTTCGCGAACCGACCGCCGTCGACGACGACCGTTCCGCGGTCGTTGATCGCGTACAGACCGTTGTCCGGGAACCCGCCGAGTTCGCAGTCCCTGAACTCGAGGTAGCCGACGTTCGTGTTCGCCTCGATGCCGATCGGGCCGCGCCATATGTTCCCCGCGTTGGGCGTCTGATCGGCGTGAACGCCGCCATCAGGCGCGCGGAACCGTTCCACGACTCCCTGTCCGTCCGAATCGCTGACGGCGAACATCCCGGGGCCCCACGTGCCGCTGTCGTGTTCCCCGCGGATCGTCACGTCGCGCACCTGCAGATCCCGCGAGACGGTCGCCTCGATCGTTCGGATCCCCGTGTCGGCAGCCGTCTGATCGACGTCGAACCCCTCGAATCGAAGCCGGCGACCGGGATTGTAGGAGACGCCCAGGCGGAACAGCCGAAACTGCGGCCCGTCGAAGTCGTGGTAGTTCGCGGGGACGAGCGTCGCGTTTTCCCCGAAGAAGCCGATATTCTCGAAGCCCGTAAACCGGAACTGCGAGTCCATGTAGTAGCGCCCCTCCGGAAAGACGAACGCCGTGTTATCGGCTCGAAGTTCCTCGAGGACCGGCGTGATCGACGTCTCGCCGGTGTCGTCCGCGCCGGCCTCGACGACGTCGACGACGTCGTCGTACTCCTCGCGAAACGCCGCGACGGTCGTACTCGCCCCGGATACGATCCCCATCACCGTCGCACCCGAAACCGCGGCGCGACGCAAAAACGTCCGTCGCGACGCGGTAGCGTCGGACGCAGTCGATCGACGACACCCCGTCGTCTTCCCCCGGTTCGAATCTCGCGTGCCACTTCGTTCCGTCATTGATAGTCACTCGTTTTAAAACAACGGCGGGGTTCAGTAACTAGGGGTTCGGATAGCAAGCTTTTAAGTTCGAATTCTAATACGGTAATTGAAACTTACCCTCGATTTTCATATCGGGAACTGTTTCACAGCCGTCAATCGCCCGAAACGAGGGCAACCGAATAATCGGTTTCTGGAGCCGCTACGGCGGTTTAATACCTGTATAAGTGCGTCCGCTGGGCCGGTTCAGCCGGGGCTCGCCGATCCGGTATCGAGAGTTAGACGAACGTGTCTGCAGTCCGATCGGTCTCGACCGTGGCGGCGATCAACGTCGCGATCGCTCGCCGCAGTTTCTGGGAGACCGCCGAATCGGTGACGTCCAGTTGCTCGGCGAGGTCGTCCTGGGTGATCCCCCGCGGCACGTCGAAATACCCGGATTCGTACGCCAGCAGGAGGATCTCGCGTTGCTCCTCGGTCAGGAAGTAGGTGCCGTCGTCGGAGACGGCGGAATCGTACAGCTGCGTCACGCGAAACGAAACGCCGCGGTCGCGATACCACCGCCTGATCGCGGCCAGAGCGTCGCGATCCGGCAGGTGGATCCGAGCGGTCCACCCGCGCCCGTCGCTCGTCACCGCAAAGATGAACAGGTCGTCTTCGGCGCACCGGTAGGGGATGATCTCGAGGTCGGTCTCCACGGTGAGTCGATAGATCGTCCGCTGACCGAACGCGGCGATCCGCGTCGGATTCGAAACGGTGGGATCGTCGCGCATCGCCTCCACGAGGCGGGCACCTGCGTCGCCGAAGGCGGAGACGAATTGGATGCGTCGCCCGTCGCCCGCCGCTTCGTACTCGTGTCGCAGCGACGCGTCTGGGTGGTTCTGTATCGTCGGTACCAGCGGTAGCTCGTCGTGGACCAGACGGACTTCAGCGATAAATCCCATCAGTGGCGGTGTCCGCGAAGTTGGCGTTTCGATCCCATACTTATATCTCGCGTAAGGACCGTTTCGCCCGCTCGAACAGTCGAATCGCGCAAGCGGGCGCCTCACCCGCGATTCCACATCAGTTCATGTACCCGAGATCGGCCAGCCGTTCGGTGACGTCCTCACCCGGGGACGAGCGGTCGTCCCCGTGGCCGTCCACGTCACCGTCGTACGCCGGGTAGGTCGTCGGCTCGACGTCCTCGACGACGGGGACGACGCTGCCGTCCATCCGGTCGCTGTAGGGAAGCCCCATCGACGCCATGATCGTCGGCGCGACGTCGAAGATGTGGGCGCGATCGATCGGCGCCTCGTCGTCGATTCCCTCGCCCATCGCGGCGAAAACGCCGTCGAGCTTGTGATTCCAGGGTTCGGCCGTCTCGAAGTACCCCTCGCCGCCGAGTTGCTCGGTGAGCATGTGCTCGAAATCCGCGGGAATCGTGACGATGTCGACCGTCTCCTCGTGGTAGTCCCCGTGGAAGTACTGTTCGCGCGGCGCGACCGTCTCGAAGAACGGCTCGCCGTCGGGCGTTTCGACCGCCTGCAGCGTCCGAATGAGTTCTTCGCGGAGCGGTTCGTACTCGTCGGGCGAAACGACGCCGTTCGGTTCCCGCCCCTCGAGGTTGATTCGGACGCCGAGTTCCGTCCGCGCGCGGACGTACGCCTTCGACGCGGCGAAGTCGACCTGTTCGTTCGCCGTTCGCGAGACGCCGCCGGGCGCGTGTTCGATCGCGACGTCGGCGAGGCCGACCCGCTCGAGGGCGGCCCGGATGCGACTGGCGGTGATGCCGAACCGGGCGGCGATCGACGCCGCGCGCGCCGCGGTGCCGGGCTCCCAGGTGTCGCAGTTCTCGCCCTCGCGGAGCCGCCGCCGCATCGGGGTCCACGACGGCATCCCCTTGCCGCCCGTCGTCGTCTCGAGGTACCCCTCGTCGCGGAGGAACTCGTTGATCCGGAACTCGTAGCCGTCGTACGGCCCCATTCCGTGGTCGCTGACGAGGAAGACGCGGTCGGGATCGCACGCCTCGAGGATCGCCCCGATCTGTTCGTCGGTCGCCTCGTAGACGGGCTCGATGTATCGGTTTTCGCCACCGAACTCGTGAAAGACGGTGTCGGTCTTCTGGAACTGGACGAACCCGAACGCCGGATCGAACCGGTCGGCGAGGTAGCGAAACGCCTCGCCGCGCATCCGGATCAGGCTCTCGTACTCCGCGAGCTTCTCCGCCTCCGACAGCGAGTCGTCGCCGCGCGTGTAGTTCGGATAGACGCGGTACTCGCCGATCGCCTCCCGGACGTCCGCGAGGACCCCCTCGGGGTGACAGGGCGGATCCTCGGGGCCGAGGAAACCGGGGAGCACCGCGCCGTCGAACTCGTCGGGCGGGTGCGTGACCGGCGCGTTGACGACGACGCTCGAGCGGTCGTGACGGTCGAGCAACGTCCACAGCGGGTGTTCGCGGACGTCGTCGTTGCTCGTCACGTGCCAGTCGTAGCCGTCGTAGCCGACGAACCCGACGACGCCGTGTTTGCCGGGGTTGACCCCGGTGTAGATCGACGGCCAGGCGCTCGGCGTCCACGGCGGAATCTGGGACTCGAGCGGCGCCGCGACGCCGTCGGTACAGAGCCGCTCGATCGTCGGAATCTTGCCGGCGTCGAACAGCCGCTCGAAGACCGGCAAACAGCCAGCGTCGATTCCCACGAGCAGCGTCTCCAGGCTCGTATCGGTTCCAGTACTCGTAGTCGATGCGGCGTCATCTCGACGGTGCGTCCGTGTCATCGGTCGGTATCAGGATTCGTAGCAGTGGCCATCGATTGGATATCGGTACGGGTAGCGGTAGGTTCGATCACCGCCGGACGAACCGCGGCGGCGAACTCGGTCGGCACGACACGACTATCTATCTCCTGCGTGGCATCCGGACAACTTCATTATCAACCCGTTAAACGCGGTCGCTCGCGGTATTACGGCCGATACCGCGACCGAACGGTCTGCCTCGTGAAAGCGGTCAGGCGGAGCAGCGTGGGGCGTTTCCCGTCCGGTTCAGTCCGATTTCGGAACGGCCGCGCGCGCCTCGGTCGCCCGCTCGAGTTCCTCGAGCGCCTCGGCTTCCAGGCGGTCGGCGCTGGACTCGGTTCGCGCCTCGGCCGTCACCCGGACGAGCGGCTCGGTGCCGCTCGCCCGGATCAGGAACCAGCCGTCGTCGCGGTCGACGTAGACGCCGTCCGTGGCGTCGACGTCCTCGTCCGGATACTGGTCGCGGATCCTGCCGCGGATCCGGTCCACGACGGCGTTCTTGTCCTCGACCTCGAGCGACTGCCGCCGAATCGGGTACGTCTCGATCGCCGCGACCTGTTCGGAGAGCGGGCCGCGGTCGGCGACGAGTTCGACGAGCTTGCAGGCGGCGAGCGGGCCGTCGGGACACGGGATCTCGTCGGGCCAGATCCAGGCGCCGCTGGGCTCGCCGCCGAAGACGACTCTCGAGTCCGTCGCGCGCTCGGCCACGTAGCCGTCGCCGACCGGCGTCCGGCTCACCGACGCGCCGATAGCGGCGAGCGCGTCGTCGACGGCCATGCTCGTCCCGACCGGCGCGGCGACGACGGGTCGATCGACGGCCGCGTCGCTCGCGGCTGCTCGAGCGAACAGCGCGAGCAGGACGTCCTTCGGGACGAACGTGCCGGTCTCGTCGACGGCCAGCATCCGGTCGGCGTCGCCGTCGTGGGCGATTCCCAGGTGGGCGTCGGTCGCCGCGACCTGCGACGCCAGCTCGGTGAGCGTCTCTCGAGTCGGCTCGCTCGGCCGGCCCGGGAACCGGCCGTCCCGCTGGCCGTTCAGCGTGACGACGTCGCAGCCGAGATCCGCCAGCGCGCGTGCGGTGACCCCGCCGGCACCGTTGCCGACGTCGACGACGACGCGCAGCGAGTCGTCGATCGAGACGGCCGCGGTCAGGTCGGCCGCGTGGCGATCGATCGGCTCGCTCAGCGACTCGCTCGATCCGTGTCCGTCCCAGGCTGCGAGGTCGTACTCGTCGCGGTCGATTCGACGCGCGATCGCCTCGAGCCGGTCGCGATCGAACGCCGTCCCGTCGGCCGACCAGAGTTTGATCCCGTTGTCCGGGGCGGGGTTGTGCGACGCCGTCACGACGATTCCCGCATCCGCACCGGTTCGCACGACGGCTCTCGCGACCGTCGGCGTCGACGCGATGCCGGCCTCGAGGACGTCCGTTCCGCACTCCCGGAGTCCGGCGGTCAGCGCATCGGAGAGCACGGCGCCGCTCTCTCGGACGTCCCGACCGACGACGACTCGCTCGTAGCCGTCGGCGGCGACGGCCCGTCCGACGGAGAGGGCGAGCTCGGCCGTCACGTCTTCGCCAACGGTTCCACGGATTCCGCTCGTTCCGAACATACGCCCCTCCACCGCGAACGCGCGGATTACTATAGCGTCGTTAAGCTGCTCGCCCCGGCGATCGTCTCCAGTTCAGGATCAGTGTAGCGACGGACGATAGCGACTGCGCTCGAGGCGGAGAGACCGTTACCGATCTCGAGTGACGACCGCCCCCGGCTCGGTGGTCGCCCCCGATGAGAGCGTCACGCCGGCGTTGAGGCTCGTGTTGATGCCCGTTTTGACGCCGTCGCCGAGGACGACGCCGAACTTCCGGCGGCCCGTCGAGACGCGCTCGCCCTTGACGGTCGTCCGGACGGGCTCGCCGTCGTGGCGGAGATTCGCGACCGTCGTTCCCGCGCCGAGGTTCACGTCCCGGCCGAGCACGCTGTCGCCGACGTACGAGAGGTGATTGACGCGCGCGCCGGGCAACAGGACGCTGTTCTTGATCTCGACCGCGTGGCCGACGGACGCGTCTTTCCCCACGACCGTCGCGCCGCGGACGTAGGCGTTCGGCCCCACGGTCGCCCCGGACCGAATCAGCGCCGGCCCTTCGACGACGACGCCCGCCCGAACCGTCGCTCCCTCCTCGACGACGACCGGGCCCTCGAGTGTCGCGTCCGGGCTGACCTCGCCGCTCAGGCTCCGCTCTAAACCGCGCAGTCGCCGCTCGTTCGCCTCGAGCAACTCCCACGGCCGACCGACGTCGAGCCACCCCTCGAGTTCCACCGGCGTGACGTCGGCCTCCCGGATGACCCGCGAGAGGACGTCGGTGAGTTCGTACTCGCCGCGCTCGCTCTTCGGCACGTCGAGGTACTCGAGCGCGCCTCGAGGGAACACGTACGCGCCGGCGTTGGCCAGCGTTCCGGGCGGATCGTCCGGCTTTTCGACGATACCGGTCACCGTCCCGTCCTCGACGTCGAGGATCCCGTAGTTCGACGGCTCCTCGACGCGCGTCGAGCCGATACTCGGGCCGGCGCGGAACAGTTCGGCGAGCGATTCCGGCTCGTATACGATGTCGCCGTTCACGACCGCGAACCGGTCGTCGACGTACTCGCTGGCGGCGCGGAGGGCGCTCGCCGTTCCGTTCTGTTCGGACTGGACCGCGTACCGGATCGGGACGTCGGCGTACGAGTCGCCGAAGTGCTCGTGAACAGCGTCCCCCTCGTAGCCGACGACGAGAACGATCTCGTCCGTTCCGGCGGCCACCGCGGCCCGAAGCGTGTGTTCGACCAGCGGCTGCCCGGCGACCGGAAGCATCGGTTTCGGCGTCGTTTCGGTGAGCGGACGCATTCGCGATCCCATCCCTGCCGCGAGAACGACGGTTTGCATACTCGGGACGATACCGCCGCGGCGTTTGCTTATACTGGTGTTAAATGCCCGCGACCGGTCGTTTTGCGTCGTTCGATGCCGACACGTATCCAGATCCGCGATCGTCGACGGCTGGATCCGAGACCGGACGCAGGTACGACCCCGATTCCGTCGACTCGGAACTCGGTTGCCCACGGGTTCGTGACCGGGCCCCCATTCGCTGTAACGGTGCAGTCCACGTCCCAGGTAGCAATAGAGCGACCGTCGTCCGCTTAGTCGGCGTATAGATGCCGAACAGGGCCGATTACGTAACCGGTAATTCCTGTCACGATTGCAACCGAACGGTTGCTCTGACTGCAAGAATTACAATCCGTCTTAACTGAAACTAATCGTTGAAACGGACTCTCAGCCTTATTTATCGCTCCGTCGTCGCCTCGAACGCACGCTATGAAGGCACCAGACCTCGACAGACGCCGATTCACGAAGGCAGTCGGCGTCGGCATGGTTGCAGCGCTGGCTGGCTGTACGAACGACGAGAACTCCGATTCGACGTCGAGTGACGACGCGCCCGATGACACCGAATCGGGCGACGAAAGCGGGACGGGCACCGAAGATGCAACGGGCGGAGACGAAACGGGTGCCGACGGAGACACCGAGGACGGAGACACCGAGGACGGTGACAACGAGAGCACCGGGTTCAACGAGACGAACGAAACCAGCGGCGATGACGAACTCGGTGCGAACGAGACCGACGAAGACAACGAAACGAACGAAAGCGACGGCCTTACTGACAGCGACGAGAGTCAAGACACCGAAACTGACGGAGGCGGAACCGACGAAGCCGAATAACTGACCGGTTCGCGGTGCGTCTCACGCTCGGCTGGCGATTCCGTTGCGAACGCCGGAGCCGAAACTGGTCACGCCAGTCGATCCGGAATCTCACAGCGATCGTTTTCATTTTGCGAGGTCCGACCGCATACTGTCACCGCCGCTGCACTGGGTATAGCGAACTCACGAACGAACCGGTCGGACGGTCCGCGAACCGAGCGGGATTCGTCATACACCCCATCGGTCGCAATTGAGGGCGACCACTGACGTGGGACGGGAAGCCGTCCTTCGCGATCGAGGGACTGGACATCCTTGCACTCCCGTTCGGGGATCCCACCCTACCCTATCCCTTCAGGGGAGGGCCGTCACTCGTCCTCTCGCAGCGGCGCCTCGAGTTTCGCGACGTCGATGATGACCTTATTCAGCGAGTCGTCGACGGCGACGACGACGCCGGCGAGCACGAGACTCGAGACTGGCGTCGGTCCGACGGCGATTTCGTCTCCCTCCGAGAGCTCGCGAAGCGACTGCTGGAAGCGAACGCGTGCGCGACACGAATCTGGATGGTGAACGTTCGTAAACTCGATTTCGTCGACGGTGGCGTCGACGCGGTCGAAGTTCCGAGCGAGAACGACGGTCTCAGCGTCGTCGAGCTGATCGCGGTCGAGGGCCTCGTACGCGCTGGCGGTCGGCTTGTAGCCGCCTTTCGGTCCGGGAATCCCCTCGACGAGGCCGAGCGACGTGAGCGACTGCATCTGATTGCGAAGCGTGCCGGCGTCTCGATCGAGTTCGGTCGCAAGCTGTTTGGCCGTTATCGGAGAATCTGTCCCCTGAAATTCGTTGATGAGCGTCGTCAGCGTTCGTCGTTGTCGACTCGTAAGATCAATTTGATTCATACGGGTTCTCGTTCGTTTGTAATGGGTGTGTTTATCTATTAAAGACTTAGGGAAACAAATAGCCCCTATTATTGATATATTGTGAACGATCGTTAATATTGTTTCGTCCGCGTTCGGAACCCGTCTATCCGACGCTCACAGCGGTCCGACAGCCAGTGCTAATTCCAGTCGGCACCTCGTTCCGAACGTATCGATCGTGGTATTCGTCCGATCAGAACCGTTTTTACCACGTAACTGAATATCTGCGTGGGATGCTACTCTCCGGAACGGTTATCGCTGATTCGACGACGATCATCGACGACGGTGCGGTCGTCGTCGACGGATCACGGATCGAAGCCGTCGGGCGACGCGACGAACTCCGCGACCGTTATCCGGATCGCGAGGAACGAACGTACGACATCCTCGCGCCGGGGCTGGTCGGCGGCCACCTCCACTCGGTCCAGAGCCTCGGCCGCGGTATCGCCGACGACTCGGAACTACTCGAGTGGCTGTTCGAGTACGTTCTTCCGATGGAAGCGTCGCTCTCGCCCGAGGAGATGGAAATCGCCGCGAAACTGGGCTACCTCGAGATGATCGAGAGCGGGACGACGACGTGTATCGATCACCTCTCGGTCAACCACGCCGACCGCGCGTTCGACGCGGCCGGCGAGATCGGAATCCGCGGCGTGCTCGGCAAGGTGCTGATGGACCAGCGCTCGCCCGCGGGGTTGTTGGAGGACACCGACGAGGGACTGGCTGAGAGCGAACGTCTGATCGAACGGTACCACGGCGCCTTCGACGATCGCATCCGGTACGCGGTGACACCGCGGTTCGCCGTCTCCTGCAGCGAGGCCTGTCTGCGCGGCGCCCGCGAACTCGCCGACGCCTACGACGGCGTCCGGATTCACACCCACGCGAGCGAAAATCGCGACGAGATCGAGACCGTCGAGGACGACACCGGGATGCGGAACATCCACTGGCTCGACGAGGTCGGACTCACCGGCGAGGACGTCGTTCTAGCCCACTGCGTTTGGACGTCCGAGAGTGAACGTGAACTACTCGCCGAGACCGGCACGCACGTCACGTACTGCCCGTCCTCGAACATGAAACTCGCGAGCGGCATCGCGCCCATCACCGACTACCTCGAGCGCGGCATCAACGTCGCGATCGGCAACGACGGCCCGCCGTGTAACAACACGCTCGATCCGTTCACCGAGATGCGACAGGGGAGCCTCCTGCAGAAGGTCGACGCGTTGGATCCGGTCGCCGCGTCGGCCGAGACGCTGTTCGAGATGGCGACGGTAAACGGCGCGAAAGCCGCCGGTTTCGACCGCCTCGGCGCGCTCAGGGAAGGGTGGCGAGCCGACATCATCGGTCTGAACACCGACGTGACTCGAGCGACGCCGCTCCACGATCCGCTCTCGCACCTCGTCTTCAGCGCGCACGGGGACGACGTCGCCTTCACGATGGTCGACGGCGAGGTGCTCCTCGAGAACGGCGAGGTCCGCACCGTCGATGCCGACGAGGTCCGAGCCCAGGCGTCGGCGATCGATCTCGACCTCGAGGAGTACCGCGATCGGGCGACCGAAGCGTAACTGTTCCGTCGGCTACTCGAGGGGTGCAGTGATCCGGTATTGCCGCTCGGTCACCGAGGGTCGTCCGCTCGAGTACGAACGACGATAGATTACGGTTCTGCCGCCGAATCAATTCCGTGTCGTCTTCGATCTGAGTCGGATATCTAATTATATCCTCCATGTTTCACTACCGTTGTGAATTTGATATGGAGACTACCTTCTCATCCTCAAAACGCCTACAAAAATGACTATATACTGATTAGATTAAGTTGGTGTATTAGATCAAGGACATTCGGAAGAGAGGGTGTCCCGTGCTGTGGTTCGGATATATGTGGGCTGAAAACCTCTTGTAATGGTCTTCGCACCGGTTCGTCATATTGATTCTGTCGATTTTACAGTCTTTCTTCAATATAAGTGAATCGTTCCTCCATCCGCGTTCTATAGGTCCGCCGGTAAAATACTTTATTTGATGGTTTCTAACTCCTATCTGACAGACGACTATTTAGGTCGGACGTACTGATCATCAAATTAGTATGCTAACGTAGCCGTCGATCAACGAGTAGATTGGAAACGGGAGACTCGGAACCGCCGTCTCACGGTTCACAGTAGAGGGTCATCCCGTTCCGAACGCACTCGATCCGCAACGGATCGTCGTAGGTCACCGTGACGTGGTCGATCGCCTGTACGTAGTGCGACGGAACGCCACTTCGGGAGTGTTCGTTGAGTTGGCTGATTAATCCGGCATCGTGGAGGTTTTCCACCTTTCTGTACGCTGTCGACTGCGGGAGATCGAGTTCGTCGGCTATGTCACTCACCGTCGCCGGGTCTTCGAGGAAGAGGTAGATCTCCCTCGCATCGTCGTCGTTGAGCAGTTCGATGAGCTGTTTCGGATTACAACCGAGCGCACCGTCCCGTCCGGCGCGGGCACACGCGGTCGATTCGTTGACTGTGTCGGTCATATGTGTTTCTTCGACGGCAGTTCGTAAACGCGGACCGGGTGGTTCCCGCGAAATGAATGCCGACCTGATCATGTTCACGCCTTAAGTTGATCCGCGTTCGACGGCGCGGGCGCATCCGATGCTGACACAACGTTCGGCTCTCGCGCCCACCGAATTCGGTCTCCGGGAACCGGTTTCGACAACGGAATCGTTATATCCTCGAGTTAGCAATATCAGGAGAGAATGAGAGGTCGCGTTGCTGCTCACCGGACCGGGGCGTCTCGGAGCCGACGAACGGGTGATCGCCGATGAGGGTCGGCGTCGTCGGCGCCGGCATTTCGGGCCTGTCACTGGTCCACGCCCTCGCGGACCGCGACGTTGACGTCGTCGCCTTCGAGGCCCGGGACGAACCCGGCGGGATCATGCGAAGCCGACGTATCGACGGTCGCGTCGTCGAACTCGGCCCGCAGCGCCTCCGGCTGACCCCGAGCATCGAATCGATGGTCGACGAACTCGGGCTTCGCGATCAGCTCCAAAGGGGTGACGACGACCAGCCGCTGTACATCTACTACGACGGCAAGCTGCGTGTCGTTCCATTGTCTGTTCGCGAGGCGCTGACGACCGACCTCCTGAGTCCGCTCGGCAAGCTGCGGATTCTGAAGGAGCCCCTTACCGACTCGGCGCGGCCTAACGAGACCGTCGACGAGTTCCTCGTTCGGAAGTTCGGCCGTCAGGCCGCCCGTCGATACATGGGTCCGCTGTACAGCGGCCTGTACGGCACCGATCCCCAGGACATGTTGGTCGAGTACTCGCTCGGACGCGCCCTCGAGAACGCCGGCATCGACGGCAGTATCCTCGCGGCGATCGTTCGACGGGTCCTCTCGGACCGCGAGACCCCGCCGATCTGTACGTTCGAGAACGGGCTCGGCGAACTGTCGGAGCGACTGTACGAGGAACACGCCGACGCGGTCTCCCTCGAGACGCCCGTTACCGAAATTCGGGCGGCCGACGGCGGCTACGAACTCCTCACGGACGACGGACGCGAAGTCGTCGACGAGGTCGTGGTAACGACGCCGGCGGGGACGAGTGCCGACTTACTCGAGCCCGTGGATTCGGAGCTGGCGGCGACGTTAGAGCGGTTCAACTACAATCCGATCGGCGTCGTCTTCCTCGAGTCGTCGTTCGACGGCGAGGGGATCGGGTCGCTCGTTCCGTCGACGGAGGACGTTCCGATCAGCGGGCTCACGTGGAACGCGAGTTTCCTCGATCGCGACGGGGTATTTACCTGTTACATCGACCCGGGTCGCTATCCGGCGATGCCCGACAGCAGCGACGAGGAACTGGGCTCGGTCGCGGCGCAGGCGTTCGAGCGGATTACGGGCGCGCCGGCGACGCCGATCCACGTCCACCGCTGGAATCCCGGGATGCCCGCGTACGATCGATCGTGGACCGCGATGGACGACCTCGAGTTGCCGTCGAGCGTCCACCTCTGTTCGAATTACGTCGGCCGGCCCGGCATTCCCGGTCGGATCCGAAACGCCACGCGACTCGCCGAGGAAATCGCTAAGTAAGGTTGCACCTCGTTGCAGTCACGTATCCTCTTGTTCTGGACTGCCGAGTCCGAAGTATCTATACCGGACCCATCCTAACGCTCGCCTATGCAGACAGGAATAGTCCTGCTGAACTTCGGAGAACCGTCGACGCCGGATCGGGATGTGGTGCTCGACTATCTCACGCGAATCTTCTACGACAACGCCTCCCTCGAGGAGGCCGACTCCGAGGAGGCCGCGTGGGAACGCTCGCGCGAACTGGCCCAACGACGCTTACCCGGCCTCATGGAGGAGTACGAGGAGATCGGCGGCTCGCCGCTCCAGGAGCAAGCGGACGCACAGGCCGAGGCGCTCGCGGCCGAACTCGCCGACCGCGGCCACGATGACGACGTCGAAGTCTACCGCGCGATGCAGTTCATGGAACCGCTGATCCCGGACGTCGCCGAGGAACTGGCCGACGACGGGGTCGACTCGGTCGTCGCCGTGCCGATCTACCCGCTGTGTGGTCCCTCGACGACCGTCTCGTCGATCAACTCCCTCGAGTCCGCCATCGAGGAAATCGACGGCTACGAGCCGGACGTCGCCTCGCTCACCGGCTGGCACCGGTCGCCGGCCTACAACCGCATCAGGGCCGACTCGATCACGGGGTTCGCCGACGACGAAGGAATTGATCTGCAGGATTCGGATACCGCCTTCGTCTTCTCCGCCCACGGTACGCCGACGAAGTACCTCGAGGAGGGGAGTCGGTACGATCAGTACGTGGAGGAACACGCCGAGGCCCTCGCCCGGATGATCGGGATCGACGACTACGAGATCGGCTACCAGAACCACGAGAACCGCAATATCTCTTGGACCGAACCTGAGACCGAGGAGGTCGTCGAGGAGATCGGCCGCAACGACGAGGCGGACCGCGTCGTCGTCGAGCCGATGAGCTTCATGCACGAGCAGTCCGAGACGCTCGTCGAACTCGATATCGACCTCCGTGAGGACGCCGAGGAAGTCGGTCTCGACCTTCACCGGGTGCCGGTTCCCCACGACGATCCGCGCTTCCCGGAACTGCTCTCGGATCTGGTCGAGCCGTTCCTGTCGGGCTTCGAGCCGTCGTACTACAACCTCCGGCAGTGCCAGTGTCGCGACGAACCCGGGACGTACTGCATGAACGCCGGCCTCCAACCCCAGTAAGCGGGAGCGGGGCGGTTCGGCAACTCCGATACCGATTCGAAATCAGTTCTCGAGACGGAGCCGAGTTACGCGTCGTCCGCGTTTTTCGCCGCCTCGAAGAACGCCTCGACGTTTTCGACCGGCGTGTTCCGATCGACGCCGTGACCGAGATTGAGGATGTGACCGCCCTCGTCGGCGGCGTCGATGACTTCTCGCGTGCGTTCGCGGACCGTATCCGGCTCTCCGTACAGTAGCGCCGGATCGAGGTTACCTTGGATCGCCACGTCCGCATCCGCGAGTTCCTCGCGAGCTTCCCCGATATCGACCGTCCAGTCGAGTGCGACAACGTCGGCCCCGCTGTCGGCCAACAACTCGAGGTTGCCGCTCACGTTCCGGACGAACACGATCGTCGGAACGTCGACGGCCTCGAGGATTTCCTGGTGAAGCGGCAGGAGGAACTCGCGGTAGTCCGACGGCGAGAGCAGGCCGGCGTAGGTGTCGAACAGCTGGATTGCGTCCGCACCCGACTCCTCTTGGTAGGTGACGTACTCGACGAGGATGTCGGTAAACGCCCGGAGCAGGCGTTCGAACGCCTCGGGGTGTTCCGCTCGGAGTCGCCGGATTTCCATGAACGACCGCGACGAGACGCCCTCACAGACGTACGCACCGAGGGTGAACGGCCCGCCCGCAAAGCCAAGCACTGCAGCTTGCTCGCCGAGTTCCGCCGTCAGCCGCTCGAGAAGGGCGCCGACGTAGTCGAGTTCCTCGCGGACGTCGCCGCGCTCCCGGTCCGTGTCGGCCGGCGATTCGACCGGGTTCTCGACGACCGGGCCGACGCCGGACTCGAGGTGATAGGAGAAGCCGAGCGGCTCGAGAACCGTGAGAATATCCGAGTACATGACGACGCCGTCGGGGCGGAACCGTTCCCAGGGTTGGAGCGAGATTTCGGCGGCGACCTCCGGCGTCGAGATCGCCTCGAGAAACGAGTAGTCCTCCCGGAGTTCCCGGTACTCGGGGAGATACCGCCCGGCTTGGCGCATCATCCACACCGGCGGGCGATCAGTTTGTTCGCCCCAGGCCGCGTCGATGAACAGTTGTTTCATGGCCCTCCGTTAGGTGGGAGGAAGCCTAATAGTTGTGAAACACGGCGAAACCGTGTCGTCGATAGTCATACACCGCATCCGATCGTAGTACTCGTTTGCATCGCTCTTCGCCCCCATTCGGATCGGATCGTAACGATTCTGATTATTTTCGTCCGTTCGGTACTGGCGAGGGGTTGATAACCCCTATTTGTCGGAATCGACGTGATCAGGGGTACACCGTGCTAGGGCCTGGCTATCCCGCTATATGCGGTGCAGCTGCCGCTCTGTACTCATCCTGTTCTTGGAACATACCAACCGGCGGGTACGGTTTTCACTTCATCCAGTGCCACTGATCATCAGTTGCTTCCACTGTAGACTGTCGGCTCTATCACCGTTCTCCACATATGTTTGATACAGGACACGTTGGCCAGCGAGCGATCCGAGTACCGATCGCGTTTAGAACTATCGGTCGTCTCCGCTTTCGTTTCCCTGATATGGAAAAATCCGATCTAACGGCTTCTATACCCACGTACTCGTCTTACCACCACGGGCACTGGACTCACGACGTCGTTCGCTTAGGGAATATCGTCTATCTCTTGCCCAAACACCCAAAAACACTTCACTTTACTGTAACTGATATTTCCTATCATATGTACGTTGGAGATGGCTTTCGGCACGGATCTGTCTTACTTCGTGACTAGTTCTGCTCTACTCATGATTCGGCTCTAGCAGTCCGTAGCCCTCTTCGGTTTACAATAGTATGGCTGTATAATCATTCTCGACGGAGTAGTGAGGATCGCTTTCGTCTCTTGTCCAGCGCAGTAGCGCTCTATCGCGGATCGGTACTCGTTCACTTGGAAATGAACGCTCGACTCGATCGATTACTCGAGCCGATTATATAGTATTAAACGAATTGGCGCGTGTTCGCCCTTGTACCGACCGTACACCGATTTCAAGGGTCGAGCTCCCGTCTCCCGCTCGAGCGGATCGACTACGCAACTGACGTGTTCACTGATAACGAACGCAGAAATGCCACACGTCGGTCACTATCGCGTCAAATCTGTCCCTCTATGAGGTACGTAGTCGGTGGAAAGACGCACACGGAGTCCGGTTCAAGCGATGTCCCAACGGAGGGCGTTTCAATCGACAGACGCCACCGATTTCGATATCGTTGAACGACGATTTGACGAGAAATGTCGACGACGGCGCGGTGGTTTCGTCGCTACTCCTTGAGCGCACCCTGTGTGAGTCCGCTTACGATGCGCTCTTGGGCAACCATGACGATCACCGCCATCGGGATCACGCCGATGATACTCGCCGCGGCCATCAGGTTGTACTCGACCTGCTGTGTCCCCTGGAAGGCGAAGATTCCGTGGAGGATCGGCGCCCAGTCATCTGGGGTGCCCGTGACCATCAGATACGAGAAGAAGAACTCGTTGTAGACGATAATAAAGGTCAAAATCCCGGCCGTCGCGACGCCCGGCGCAGATAGCGGAACGATGATTCGCCAGAGAGCCCCGATCCGCGTCGATCCCTCGATTCGAGAGGCGTCCTCGAGTCCGTCGGGAATCTGCCGGTAAAACGTCGTCAGCAGGAAGATGATCAGCGGCATCGTAATGGCGCTCAGCGGCATGACGATGCTCCACGGCGTGTTGTAGAGTTCGGGTGACTCGAGACCGATCAGGCTGACCTGTCCGGTGAACAGCCGATACAGTGGAATGAGGAACGCGACCGGCGGGAAGTAGGAGATCACGAGGGTTAGCAGCAACAACGGTGTCCGACCGCGGAACTCGTATCGACCGAAGACGTAGCCGGCGATGCTGCCGACGAACAGGACGATGATCGTCGAGAGCGCAGCGATGATGACGCTGTTCAGGATGTAGAGGTGGAAGGGCACGGTCTCGAACACCTCGAGAAAGGCGCCAGGGTTGAACCCTTTCGGGACGACTCCCATATCCGCCATTTGGTTGGTTGGCGTCAGCGCGAGGACGAACAGCCAGTAGAACGGGAACAGCGAGACCGTCAGGAAAAAGCCGAGCCCGACGTAGGTGAGCCACCGGTAGACGGTATCGGGATCGTGGATCGCTTTGCTGGCGGTTCGCTCGACTACGTTGTCGCTTTCGTCGGCTGTGGATGCGTCTGCCATGTTATCGACCTCCGTTTTCTTGTTGGCGGATCTGGACCAGATACCCGAGCAGCAAGACCCCGATGAGGGCAGCGATGATGAACGCGACCGCCGCGGCGGAGCCGTATCGGTTTCCGCTCCAGAGGTCGATCACGAGACAGCTCAGCGTCGGCACGGTGTTACAGCCGGCTGTCGACTCGACGAGACCGTACACTTTGAGCGCACCGATGGTTCGGAACAGAAGTGCGACGAGTAGTGCCGGCAGGACGAGCGGGAGCGTGATCGTCCGGAACTGCTGGATTCTCGAGGCGCCCGCGACCTCGGCAACGTCGTAGAGGCTCCGGTCGATACTCTGGAGTCCGGCGAGGATGAGCAGCGCCATGAACGCCGACTGCTTCCAGATATCGGCGATAACGGCGACGAACAGCCCGTCCCGGCTGTTGGCCAGCGGGGTCGTCGAGATGAGTCCCAAGTCGTTGAGCGGGCCGACCGCGAACCCGATCGACGGCTGGAACATCAGGTAGAAGATCATCCCCTGAATCACGATCGGGACCGCCCACGGAAGGATCAACGCGACGCGGGCCCACCGACGGCCGCGAAACTCCTTGTTCAGGATCAGCGCCATCGCGAATCCGAGCACCGTCTCGACGGCAACGGCACTGACCGTATAGATCAGCGTTACAGGCACAGCGCTGGTGAACGGACTCGAGAGGCTGAAGAAGGGCCGCTGGAGGTTCGCCTGGCCGGTCAGAATCTCGACGTAGTTTTCCAGGCCGACGAACTCGCCGACGGGATTCGCGCCGGCGATGTTGTCCGCGTGCAGGGAGATATTGCCCGTGTACAGTAGCGGCCAGATGGCCATCGTCCCCAGCAGTGCGAACACGGGGAGCAACATCATGTAGACGAACTGCGTGTCGCTGCGGCGCTCGAGCCAGTTGAGTACCGTGCGATCGACGCGGTATCGCGACCGACTCGTCGACGTCTCGACTCGCGATGCCGTCGTGCTGTCCTCGGCGCTCATGAGCCGCTGTACTCGGCCTCGATATCGCTCAGTCGATCGGCGAGACTCGACATCGCCTCTTCGACGCCGGCATCACCCATCAGCGCGGCGTTTGCCTCCTGGGCGACCGGATCGACCTGCTGGTCCCAGACCTCCGTTACGGGCCTGGCCATCGTGTGGTCCCCGGCGTAGGAGAGTGCATCGAGGTAGCGGCCCATGATCGGGACGTCCCCCGCGTTCTCGAGGACGTCCGGCCGCGGCGGGATGTGGCCGACGAGTTCGAAGTTTTGCCGCTGGAACTGCTCGCTCGTCAGCACCTCGAGGAACTCGAGACAGTCCTCGAGTTGGGTCGTATTCGGATTCACGCAGTAGTTCCAGCCGCCGAGCGCGCCGATCGAACCGCCGGTGCCGGGATACTCGCCCTCTCCTTCGGGGACGCCGTAGGGCATCGGCATCACGCCCATGTCCTCGCCGAGCGCGTCGTCGGCCCCGTTGATGTTGATCGAGTAGGGCCAGTTCCGCAGCGCGACGGCGTTGCGGTCGGTGAACGGACTCATCGAGGGCGAGAGTCCCCACTGGAACGCCTCTTCCGACGTGATGTTCCCGGCGAAATCGTCGTGGGTGTCCGGCGCGTCCGTTCCGTGAATGAAGGTCCGAGCCATCCGAAGCGACTCGAGGACGGGTTCCTCGTCGACGGTCACGGGGCGGTCGCCGACCGGTCCGTAGAGGTTCTCTTCGGGGTTGCCGAAGTACGCACCGCCCCACGACGTGAGGAACTCGTTGAACACGCAACAGCCGAGTTGGATCTCGGACGCGGCCTGCCAGTTGAAGCCGTAGTCGACGTCGGACTGATCGTAGACGTCCGCGAGCTCGTGGGAGAACTGCTCCCACGACAGCGGATCGGTCGCGTGTTGTTCCCAGTCGTAGCCGGCATCTTCGACCAGATCCTTTCGGTACTGGATCGTCGGAAAGTCCGGGTACAGCGGCACGCCGTACAGCTCGCCGTCCTGGCTCGTCACGGAGTTGACGCTCTGCTCGAAGTAGTCGCTGCGAACCGTCTCGATAACGTCGTCGGAGAGTTCGCCCTCGAGGCTCAGGATCTGTTCCCGCACGATAAACGGGAGCGTCCAGCCGCTGTCGAACGCCAGCAGGTCGGGTTGCTCCTGATTGGAGTTGAGCCACTGGGAGTACTGGTTTTGCATCTCGTCGGTGTTCTCCCCGCCGCTGATCATCTCGAGTTCGATGTCTTCCGAGAGTCCGGCGTCGTACAGTGCCTCCTGGATCGCGTCGCTGTTGTTCTGCCACTCGTTCGTCGCGGTCAACTGCAATACTGACGCACCGTCGTCGCTGCCGCCGAAACAGCCTGCGAAACTCGCCGTCAGTCCCGTCGCACCTGTGAGCTTCACGAACCGTCGTCGCCGAATCGAACTGCGCACAGTCCGCCCGGTCGGGCTGCTATAGCTGTCAGGCATACACAGTATCGTCCTGCAGTAGATACATATATGTTTCCATTGGGCATGATTTTGCTATCCTATCCGAATACTATCGCTCGCACTACCGAATCCCGCTGCTACTCCTGTCCCTCGGCCCGTCTCACGATGTCGGCTGCTGTTCGGGCTTCAGTCCGTGAACGAGTGCGTCGCCGGTCGCCGTATCGAACAGATGAATGCTCGATTGATCGAAGGTGACGTCGATCACTTCGTTTTCCTCGATTTCCGTATCGGGTGTGACGCTCATCAGGAGGTGATCCCGCTCGAGGTCTGCGCTCACGTCGTCGGTATGGCCGTCTCCCTGCGGCACGAGGTAGACGAACATCTTCTCGCCGATCGGTTCGATTACGTCGACCGACGCGCGGACCGTCCCTGCCGTCTCCCCGTTTCGATGTGCGGCTTCGGGATAGATGTCCTCCGGGCGAATACCGAGAGTGACCGCATCCGTACTCCCTTCTTCGAGTCCGACGCCGTCGACGGTGACCGTTTCCGACTCGAAGCGACGGTCCGTCACGCTCCCCTCGATGAAGTTCATCGACGGCGAGCCGATGAAACCGGCGACGAACAGGTTCGCGGGTTCGTTGTAACACGTCAGTGGCGGGGCGATCTGCTGAAGCACGCCGCCGTTGATGATCGCAACGCGGTCGGACATCGTCATCGCCTCCTCCTGATCGTGGGTGACGTAGATCGCCGTCACGTCCAGCTTGCGCTGAATGCGCTGGAGTTCCGTCCGCATGTGCACCCGCAGTTTGGCATCCAGGTTCGCCAGCGGTTCGTCCATCAGGAAGACCTCGGGATCGCGCACGATCGCGCGGCCGATCGCGACGCGCTGTCGCTGCCCGCCGGAGAGTTCGCTCGGCATCCGATCGAGCATCCCCTCGAGTTGCAGCGTTTCGACGGCGTCGTCGACTCGGCGTTCGATGACCTCGTCGTCGGTGCCCCGGATTCGGAGCCCGTAGCTCATGTTGTCGAAGACGTCCATGTGGGGGAACAAGGCGATATTCTGGAACACCATCGCGATGTCCCGATCCTTCGGCGGCAGGCCGGTCACGTCTTCGTCGTCGATGTAGACGCTCCCCGACGACTGCGTCGTGAGGCCGCTGATCATCTCGAGCGTCGTCGACTTGCCACACCCCGAGGGCCCGACGAGCGAGATGAACTCCCCGTCGTCGATCTCGAGGTTCATGTCGTCGACAGCCGTGACGTCGCCGTACCGCTTGCTCACGTTCTCCAAGCGAACCGAACCCATGCTCCGAATATCATAACTCAGCTACATAAATATTCGTACTGTCGAGGGTCGCTCCGCTCGAGCGTCGAGTATCGATATCTCCCTGTGAGTACTCGCTAGCCCGGTCGAACGACCGCCGTTCGGCTAAAAACCGCGATCTGACCGGACCAATTATTTATTTCTCTCCTTCATAATTGAATTAAATAGGTATATTTTTAGCACCGATAACGGATAGTACAACCGGAGCATCCCATACCAATGGTTAGCAAGCAACGCAGACGCTTACTCGCGAGTATCGGCGCCGGAACGAGCCTACCGTTCGTTACCGGAGCGACCACCGCCGGATCGGACGACGGGACCGCGGCCAGCGAGAGCGAGGGCGACGGCGAGGCAGAACCACCGTTCGACGATCAGGTTGCAGCCGTCCTCGAGCGACTGACCGTCGAAGAGAAGGTTTCGTTGCTCCACCAGTATCAGCCGCCGATCGATCGAGCGGGGCTCGATTCATTCCGGACGGGGACGGAGGCGCTTCACGGCGTCGCCTGGCTGGGTGAGGCGACCGTCTTCCCGCAGGCGATCGGTCTCGGGAGCACGTGGGACCCGGACCTCGTTCGACGGGTCGGCGACGCGGTTGGCGACGAGGTACGCGCGATGCACAACGCGACCGACGGCGGCGTCGGGCTCAACGTCTGGTCGCCGACGGTCGATCCGCTCCGGGATCCCCGCTGGGGCCGCAACGAGGAGGGATACGCGGAAGATCCGCTGGTTACGAACGAGATCGCGACGGCCTACACGGATGGACTGACCGGCGATCATCCGGAGTACCTCAAGACGGCGCCGATACTCAAACACTACATCGGATACAACAACGAGACCGAGCGAACGACGACCAACGCGGAGATGCCGCCCCGCCTCTTGCGCGATTACTACCTCCCCTTCTTCCGGGACCCGATCGAGTCGGGCACCGCAGTCGGCGTCATGGCCTCGTACAACGTCGTCAACGGCCGGCCGATGACGGCGTCACCGCTGCTGGACGATCCCATCCGGGAGTGGGCCCCCGACGCAAACGCCATCATGAACGTCAGCGACGCCTGGGCACCGTTGAACCTCACCGGTGCGCAGGAGTACTTCGAGTCGGACGAGGAAGCGCGCGCCGCCGCGGTGCTTGCTGGGCTGGATAGCTTCACCGAGTTCGACGCCGACAACTCGACGACGACCGACGCCTTGCTGGGGGCACTCGAGGAGGGCTACCTCGAGGAAGACGACATCGATCGAGCCGCCGGCCACGTGTTGACCGTCCGCTCGCTGCTCGGCGCGTTCCTCGACTCTTCGGAGGACCCCTACGCACATCTCACCGAGGAGGTCCTCGGCCACGAGGACCACCGCGAGCTCGCCCGGGAGGCGGCACAAAAGGGGACGGTCCTCCTCAAAAACGACGCCGACGGTGCGCTCCCGCTTTCCGAGGACGAAACCGTGGCCGTCGTCGGGCCGCTCTGCGACCGAGTCTTCGAGGACTGGTACAGCGGCACGATGCCGTACCGGATCACCCTCCGCGAGGGAATGCGCGACCGGTTCGGTCCCGACCGACTCCGGACCGACGTCGGCGCCGATCGGATCGCGCTCAGAGAGCGGTCCTCCGGCGAGTACGTGTCGGCCAGCGTCGGCAAGGGCGGCGGCGGTCTTCACCTTCAGCGCAACGACGCGCCCAGCGTCCAGCTGTTCGAGCGCATTCAGTGGACCGACGACCACTGGACGCTCCGATCGACGGCGAACAACCGGTACGTGACCGTCGACGGCGACGATCTGGTCAACTCGTCGGCGGGGCCGGGCGGCTGGGAGGTGGTCGACGAAGCCTTCGAGTTCGTCGATGTCAGTGGCGCGGTCGTCCTCCACCATCCCAGCAGCGGCAACTACGTGACCGTCGAGGACGGGCTTCTGCAGGCCACTGCCGAAGAGCAGTCTGCTGCCGCTCGGTTCGACGTCGAGGTACGGACCGACGGTATCGAAGCCGCGGTCGAGGCCGCCCGCGACGCCGACGCCGCCGTCGTCGCGGTCGGAACGCATCCGCTGATGGGCGGCCGGGAGACGCAAGATCGAGACAACCTTGCCATGCCCCACTCTCAGCGGGAACTCGTCGAGCGGGTCAGCGACGCCCAGTCGGACACCGCGGTCGTCCTGCAGAGTAGCTACCCGGTCCACCTCGAGGGCGTGGAGGCCCGCGTCCCCTCGATCCTGTGGACCAGCCACGCCGGGCAGGAAACCGGACGCGCCCTGACCGACGTGCTGGTCGGCGACGTCTCTCCCGGCGGCCGCCTGACTCAGACGTGGCCCAGGTCGGCCGACCGGCTCCCCGACATCACCGAGTACAACGTCGCCGAGACGGGCATGACCTACCGGTACGGCCAGGACGATCCCCTCTACGCGTTCGGTCACGGCCTCACCTACACCAGCTTCGAGTACGGCGACCTCCAGATCACCCCGAGTGCGCCACTCCAGCCGGGCGAGACGGCGACGGTCAGCGTCTCCGTCGCGAACACCGGCTCGAGGGCTGCAGACGAGGTCGTCCAGTGCTACACTCGCCAGCGCCAGTCCCGAACGGACCAGCCCGACCGGGAACTGCGCGGGTTTGAGCGCGTCCACCTCGAGCCAGGCGAGCGCACGACCGTCGAGTTCGAGATCGACTACGACGAGTTCTCGTTCTGGGACGTCACCCGCCGACAGCGGGTCGTCGAACGCGCGACCCACTCGGTGCTCATCGGCTCCGCGTCCGACGACATCCGCGAGCGAGGGTCGATCCGCGTCGACGGCGAAAAGATCCCGCCGCGTGACCTCTCGACGGCGACGCGGGCCGTCGACGCCGATGACTGGTCGTGGGACGAGATCGAACTGCTCGACCGTTCGCGGTACGAGGGGACGGTCGTCGGCATGACCGACGGCTCGTGGGTCGCATTCCACGATGTGGATCTCCGGGACAAACCGACGGAAGCGACCGTTTCGGTCGCCAATGGCGGCAACAGTGCGGTGACGGTCGAACTCCGGCGCGGGTCTCCCGATGGTCCCGTGCTCGGTCAGTCGGAGGCCTCGCCGACAGGCGGCGTCTACGAGTACGAGGCGCACACGCTGTCGCTCGAGAAAGCCACCGGCAACAACCGCGAACTCTACGTCGTCGTTCGCGGTGGTGAGGCGCGAGTCGACACGATCCGACTCGAGTGATACCGCACGACTGACGACTGAGGCCGACCGGGACCGCTCAGCGGCGTCCGCCAGTCGCTACGCTCCGATAGAGGCGCTGGCGGGCCGTTCGCGTCCTCCGCATCGACCGTCTTCTCGAGCGTACGTATTGGGAGAGTAACAGTAAAGGGGCCGGAGAACGCGCATGTTGGCATGCAGTGTGAACTTCTGCGTTCGGAAGCCGACGGTCCGTGCATTCGGACCGCGGAGGGCATCCTCAAACTACAGGTAATCGACGACGCGATCGTCAGAGTCGTCCTCGGAACGGAACCGCTCACGGAACCGGCGACCGATAGTCCGATGATCGTCGAGCAATCCGTCAACGCCGACTGGTCGCTCGCCGAAACCGAGTCGACCATCTCGCTCGAGACCGCGGCGTTACGCGTCGATCTCGCGAAAGAGACCGGTGCGCTCACGTGGCGCGATGCCGACGGCGACTGCCTCGTCCGAGAACCGAGCGACGGTGGCCGATGTCTGGATCCCGTCGATGTCGAGGCAATGGCCGGTGAGAACGCAGCTTCGCCGCACGACACGCTCGAGCGGGAAGCCTTCTCGGCGACGTTCGAACTAGAGTTCGCCGACGACGAGGCGATCTACGGGCTCGGCCAGCACGACGACGGCATCGCGAACTACCGCGGGCACGACCAGCACCTCTACCAGCACAACACGAAGGTTGCGATGCCCGTCTTCGTCTCGGCGCGGGGATACGGCCTGCTGTTCGACAGTTACTCGCTGTCGACGTTCCACGACGACCGCC
Source organism: Halopiger aswanensis (assembly GCF_003610195.1). NCBI lineage: Archaea > Methanobacteriati > Methanobacteriota > Halobacteria > Halobacteriales > Natrialbaceae > Halopiger > Halopiger aswanensis. The sequence goes on from NZ_RAPO01000004.1 coordinate 355,409, forward strand.
ACGGCACGTACTTCTGGTCCGAATGCGTCGACGAACTCGACTTCTACGTGGTCTACGGGCCCGAGTTCGACGAGATCGTCTCGGGCTTCCGCCAGCTTACGGGAACGGCGGCGATGCTCCCGAAGTGGTCCTACGGCTACGTCCAGTCGAAGGAGCGCTACAAGAGCCAAGACGAACTGCTCGAGGTCGTCGACGAGTACCGCGAGCGGGAGATTCCGATCGATTGCATCGTCCAGGACTGGCAGTACTGGCCCGACTCGACCGCTGATGACCCGGACTTCGAGGAATGGGGCGGTCCCGCCGGTGACTGGGGTCAGTGGGGACAGAAGTCATTCGAACCCGAGCGATTTCCCGATCCCGACGCACTGACCGAAGGCCTCCACGAGCGCAACGTCCGGCTGATGATCTCCATCTGGCCGAATATGATCACCGGCGAGAACTACGAGGAGATGGCCGACGCCGGCCACCTGCTGGACGATCACGACCTTTCGGCGCCCGACAACGAGGTCAACTACTACGACGTCTTCGACGAGGAGGCCCGCGAGCTCTACTGGAAACAAGCCAACGAGGGCCTGTTTTCACACGGCGTCGACGCCTGGTGGGCCGACTCGACGGAGCCGTACAATCCCGACTGGGGACTCGAGCGCCCCCTCGAGCCGGCGCAGCGCCTCGCACTGATCACGGACGACTACAAGCAGGTCTTCGATCCGGCCTACAGCAACGCGTACTCGCTCTACCAGGCGAAGGGACTCTACGAGGGCCAACGGTCGACGACAGCGGACAAGCGCGTCCTCAATCTCACCCGGAGCGGCTACCCGGGCCAGCAGCGGTACGGCGCGATCACGTGGTCGGGCGACATCGAGGCGACCTGGGATCGACTCGAGAAGCAGCTCGCCGACGGCCTGCAGTTCACTGCCACCGGGAATCCGAAGTGGACGCTCGATATCGGCGCGTTCTTCGTCGCAGACAACACCGACGAGGAGTTCTACGCGAACGGCGACTTCGACAACGGGTACGAAGACCTCGGCTACCGTGAGCTCTACACCCGTTGGTTCCAGTTCGGTACCTTCCTGCCGCTGTTCCGTTCGCACGGGACGAACACGCCCCGCGAGATGTGGCGCTTCGGCGAGCCCGGCGACCAGTTCTACGACACGCTCGTGAAATTCGACGAACTTCGCTACCGCTTGCTCCCCTACATCTACTCGCTGGCGGGCTGGGAAACCCACCGCGACTACACGATGTTCCGCCACCTCGCGTTCGACTTCCGCGATGACGAGCGCGTCCACGACATCGCCGACCAGTTCATGTTCGGCCCGTCGCTGCTGGTCTGTCCGGTTACCGAACCGATGTACTACGGCCCGGACTCGACCTCTCTCGAGGAACGGGCGAAGGCTCGCGAGGTCTACCTCCCCGAGGGAACCGAGTGGTACGACTTCTGGACCGGCGAACGTTACGCCGGTGGCCAGACGATCCTCGCGGACGCTCCGCTCGAGAAGCTTCCATTGTTCGTCCGCGCCGGCAGCATCGTGCCGATGGGGCCGGTCGTCCAGCACACTGAGGAGCGGCCCGACGCGCCGTGGACGCTGCGCGTCTATCCCGGTCGCGACGGCTCGTTCGACGTCTACGAGGACGCCGGCGACGGCTACGACTACGAGGACGGGGCCTACGCCGTCACACCCCTCGAGTGGGACGATACTGCGAGCGAACTCGCGGTCGGCGAGCGGGAGGGCTCGTTCCCCGAGGTAGTCGAAACCAGAGACCTGCACGTCGTCGTGGTCGACGGCGAGCAGCAACGTGGGATCGGCGTCGACGCACACGATCCGCAGGCGACGCTCACGTACGAGGGTACAGCAACGAGCGTGACGATCGACCGCTAGTCGGTATCGGTTCGATTCACCGTGTCGCGCGTCCGTCCCGATCGATACTCGATGTTTCTCCTCCGACTGGACCGTCTCGAGGCGCAGTGATTCGTATTAGCTGGTGTCTGCAGTACAGTCGTGTCGATCAGGAGTACGTGATGTTGAGTTCGATTACGTTCGTCGCCTGCTCGAGCAGCGACGGAATCTCTTCCTCGAGGCGTTCGCCCTGTACCCGGGTCGTCGGCCCGGAGATCGAGATCGCGCCGAGGACGCGGCCGCTGTCGCTGCGAATCGGCGCCGCGGCACAGCAGAGCCCCTCGAGTCGCTCCTCCCTGTCGAAGGCGACCCCCTGCTCGCGGACCCGCTCGAGTCGGTCGTAGAGAGCTTCCCGGTCCGTGATCGTGTTCTCGGTGATCTTCGGCAGCCCGTGTTGGTCGATAATCTTCTCGACGCGCTCTTCGGGCATGTGTGCGAGAATCGCCTTTCCGAGCGCCGTACAGTGGAGATAGACCCGTGTCCCGACGTGGGCGTCGACCTCGACGGCGTCGTCGCCGGCGACGCGGTAGACGTAGGTCCCCCGACCGTGCTCCTCGACGAGGAGGTTTACCAACTCTCCTTCTTTCTCGGCGATCTTGTCCATCTCCGGCCGGGCGATATCGTACAGGTCCCGCCGGCTGCGGGCGTAAGCACCCAGTTCCAGAAATCGAATGCCGACGTGAAACGTCGTCCCCTCCTTGACCACGTACTCCTCCTCCTCGAGCGTACTGAGGTAGTTGTGGACGTTGCTCTTGGGTAGCTCGAGGTGTTCGGCGAGCTCCGTCACCCCGGCGCCGTCGAGTTCCTTGAGCGCCTCGATGATACGAAACGTCGTTTTCGTCGATTTGATCGGGTTGGCCGCTTTTGGGGACATACCGTGTCTATTGTTATCCATTATACAAAAACCTTGGTTCCACACCGTAGAACGATATATTATGGGGTGAAAGATCAACCGACTATCAGGTGTGCTCGGATCTACAACGATCTCAGCAGGTAGTACGAGACAGCACAGAGCGAAATCTACGCTATAGTGGGTCTCGAGAGTAGTTATATATGTCACTTCGACGTACGGTTCGTATGGTCGGACAGACGACGTACGACTACCGCGGGGAATCGGCGATCGTTACCGGCTCGACCAGCGGTATCGGCCGCGGCATCGCGAAAGCGTTCGCCGAAGCTGATGCGAACGTCGTCGTCAATGCCCGGACTACGGACGACGTCGAGGAAACCGCCGCAGAACTCGACGAGGTGGGCAACGGACGCGTCATCGGTGTACCGGCAGATCTCTCCAGTCCCGACGCAATCGACAGACTCGTCGATCGTTCGATCGACGCGTTCGGCGAGATCACCGTCCTCGTCAACAACGCCGCGGTCTGGCCCGAGGAGGAATCGATGGTGACGGCTCCCCTCGAAGACTGGGAGACGGCGATGCACGTCAACGTTCGCGCGCAGTTTTACGCCTCGCAACTCGTCGCACAGCACATGCTCGAACGCGGTCTCGAGGGAGCGATCGTAAACGTGACGAGCCAGACGGCCGATCGACGGACGGGCGGGCGCGGCCTGTACGGAACGTCGAAAACGGCGGTCAACGGGCTCACGTGGCGGATGGCACACGAGCTCGCACAGGAAGGGATTCGAATGAACGCCGTCTCGACGGACGTCACCGAGTCCCGCCAGCTCCGGTACGAAGCCGAGCAGATCGCCGCGGAGCAGTCGGACCGGACCGCCGAGGACGTACTCGAGGAGTGGGGCAACGAACGGCCACTGGGTCGACTTGGACAGCCACGTGACGTCGCCAATGCGGTCCTGTACCTCTGTAGCGACGCGGGGTCGTACGTCGTCGGGACGATCGTCCGCGTCAGCGGCGGTGGAAACCTCCAGTAGCGGCCCGGATTCGACGCTCCTCCATTTCGATACTGTCTCCTGAGGCCACTTCAGCCACTCACCGCAACCAACTCACCACGAGGTCACGCGAACGTCTCGCAGCGGCCGCGCCAACGGAATCTCTACCTTGCCACCCGAGTGATGGGAGAGATAGAGACCGATGATGATCTCGAGCGATCGAGTCGCCTCGACTCCCGTCGACCTGTTTTCGGCTCGCCCCTCGAGCACGTCGACGATGTGGGCGGCGGCGTTTGCGAACGCGCGCTCGTAATCGTCCTCCCAAGTCCAGGATCCATCGATACCGCGTAAGGGTGCTTCGACGTGCTCGCCGTCCTCGAGGCGCCAGTAGCGCCACTCGCCGTCATCGTTGTTCAGGTACAGTTTCCCCGCGTCGCCGATGAACTGCAGCGTCATCGAGGAACTGTCGCGGGGGATCGTACAGTCGATGGTGACGAAGGTGTCGTCGTCCATCACGACGAAGCCGCCGCCGCCGGCGTCGTCGACCTCCCGGGCGGCCTCGAGGTCATCGACGGCCTCGTTGGTGCCGTTCACGTACCCTGAGACGATTTCGGCGCGGGCGTCGAGCAGGTAGACGAGCGTATCGAGCAGATGCGTCGAGTTCCGGAGTAACTCCATGCGAAACTGCGTGGTGACCGACAGCGGCTCGCCGAGGATTCCCTCTTCTTGAACGAGGGTCCGAAGCTGCTGGAGTTTCTCGGTGAAGCGAAACGAGTGGTTCACGAGCAGTTCGGTGTCCGTCTCCTCGCAGGCTGCGACCATCTCATCGGCGTCGGTAACCGACGAGGCGATCGGTTTCTCGCACCAGATGAGATCGGGATCGGCGGCCGACCGCGCCGCGTCCACGACGTGCTTGTGGTGGAGATAGGAGGGCGTACAGACCGAGACGATGTCGAGCGTCTCCGCCTCGAGCATCGCCTCGTGGCCGACGTACCGCCGATCGGGCGGAATCTCCCACGCGTCGCCGAACTGCTCGAGGTTCGCCTCGTCGACGTCCGCGACGGCGACGAGTTCGATCTCGTCTTGCGCCTCGAAGCCGCCGGCGTGGCTGGCCGTGATCTTCTCGCGACCGATCCGCTCCTCGTCGTGCATGCCGAGAATGCCCATGCCGGCGATGCCGCCCGTCCCGATGATGCCTGCCGTGTAGGTCATCGAGGATCACTCGTAGACGTGTAACTGACCCGTCTGATTCTCCTCGATGTAGTCCCAGTCGTAGTCGACGCCGAGCCCGGGGCCGTCCGGAACGGTGACGCGACCGTTCTCGTCGACGGTATCCATCATATCGGAGTAGCCGCCCTCGTACACCGGCGGCTGGGTGTTCTGACACTCCGGATGAACGAGCGCCATCTCGTAGTAGTTCGTGTTCCGCGTCGCCGCGATACAGTGGCGCTGGGCGGGCCCCGGCGCGTGGAACTCGACGTCCAGGCCGAACGATTCGGCCATGTGGACGACCTTCATCGCACCCGTAATCCCCGCGTCGTATTCGGGATCCGCACGGACGAAGTCGGTGCCGCCGTTGGCGACAAAATCGGCGTGGGACTCGAGGCCGCGAATGTGTTCCGTCTGGAGGATCGGCGTCTCGAGTTGCTCCCGGAGCTTGCGGTGGCCGTGCTGGGAGATGCCGCCGTCCCGGTAGGGATCCTCGTACCAGAGGAAACACTGTTCGTCGAGCGCGTGCCCGACCTTGAGCGCGTCGGCGAACGTCTCGTACTCGCAAGCTGGATCGAACATGAGGTCCATCTCGTCGCCGACTCGTTCGCCGACCGCTTCGATCGACGCGATCTCGCGATCGAGGTCGCGACTCGCGTCGCTGCCGCCCCAGCCGTGGATCTTGTACCCCGGGAACCCGCGCTCGAGACACTCCTCGGCGAAGTCGGCGAAGGCCTCGGGCGAGTCGAGGCCGCCGTTTTCGTCGCCGTGGTAGGTCGAGGCGTAGGCCGGAATCTCCGTCCGATACGTGCCTAACAACTCGTGGATCGGCGCGTCGTAGTACTTCCCGGCGAAGTCCCACAGCGCGATGTCGATCGGCCCGATCCCCATCCGATCGTACTTTCGCAGCGCCCGCTTGATCTCGCTCCAGTGTTTCTCGCGTTCGAGCGGGTTCTTTCCGACGAGATAGTCGGCGAACATGTTGATCTGGGCCGCGCCGGGCGAGTTCCCGCCGACGTACTCGCCGGTGATCCCCTCGTCGGTGTAGATCTTGATGCCGAACAGCTTCCGCCACGTCGTCTCGCCGGGCTCGTAGACGAGATTGAACCCGTGCTCGTCGGTCCCGATGTCCTCGAGCGGGTACTGGAATTCCCGACTTTCGATCCGTGTGATCGTCGGTGCCATACCATGCCGTGTAACGACCAGCACTATAAATCCTCCCGCTACCTGACATTCAACAATAGGGCTCAAATGTTATATTATAATGAACGCTCTATACCGGCGATTTGCGCGGATTCGACACCACGTTTCCCTTTTCAAGACGGAATACGGCGTCTCTTAGGTCATAAATGCGAATGGGCCGAACGTACGGGACATTATGGGGTAGATTGATTGATGGGGGTGACCAGTGACTTGCCGATGACTGGAGAGTGAGGCTCGATACGCAGCGATGATCCTCCACGTAATTTACACCTGTACTAATGTATAAAAATTATCGTTGTGTTCGTCGTCTGAGCTCAACCTCACTCTCGCTCCGCTGCGAGCGGCGTTTATCACTGTTGAACGAAACCGTCAGTGGAGTCACACCATTGACGGCTAACCGATACTACGGGTAGCGAATAGTTCGCGTTCGCGGATTCATCCTTGTAAACCACTCTGATGCCGCTCGAGTGATTAGTTTCTGACTCGATCGTCCACAAGTTGCGTCCGTTCACTTGCGCGAATTGTTGTCCAGCATTATCAGACGAATTGCTTCCTACATTCGAACGATACCGCGGTCACCGACCGTGCGGTCCACCTCAATACTAATTGTTAACAGTGCACAAAAACACGTTTGCTACTATCCCACATACTGATCAAACCGATGGGAAGCACGTCTAACGATGTTGGACAGTGACTCGTCATATCTCGTGCTGATTTACGAACCGCTATAGTACGGGAGCTGACCCCCTAGATTATTCCAGCGGCGATGCAAAACACAATCGATGGCAGCTGATTTGACCGATACAAACGCGTTCGTCGTTGGCGCGAGTCGCGGAATCGGCCGCGCAATTGCCGAAGCTTACGCCGACTGCGGGGCGAATATCGCGATCGCCGCACGGTCGATCGACGATCTCGAAGCCGTTGCTGCGTCTGTTTCGAGCGACTGCATTTCGATCGAGTGCGACGTCTGTGACGAGGAGGCGGTCGAAGGCGCAGTCGCGGCCGCCATCGATGCATTCGGTCCCATTGATGTCGCCGTCAACAGCGCAGGAACAATCGCCCGCGGCCGTCTGCACGACGCCGATACTGAGGATTTGATTCGCATTATCGACGTGAATCTGCTCGGTGCATTGCGTGTAAGCAAACACGTCCTTCCGTCGTTGATGGAAACGGAGGGAACGCTGATTCACATATCGTCGGAGGCGGGCTCGGTCGGTGTCCCGAATTTACCGGCCTACTGTGCCAGTAAAGGGGGTCTCGATGCGCTGGTGCGGCAACTTGCGCTCGACTACGGCCCCGACGGGGTTTCGGTGACAGGGATCGCACCCGGAACCACGAAGACGCCGTTGAACGAGGAGGTCCGAGAGCGCGATCCGTCGTGGGTTGACGAGCGAGCCGCGGAGATCCCGTACGGTCGGCTCGGGTTGCCGGAAGATATCAGTTCGCTCGCAGTGTTTCTGGCGAGCGATCGATCCGAGTATCTGACCGGAGAGATCGTTCACGTCGATGGCGGGTCAACTGCGTAATTCGCGCCGGTCCAGAGAGGGCATCAGCGGCGTCTCTCAGTAGTGTTTCGTCTTGAGTTCGATGACGTTCGCGGTGTTTCGGAGCGCGGGCAGCAGCTCCTCCTGAATGCGGTTCTCGTCAAAGTCGTGTTTCGGACCGGCGACCGAGATCGCAACGTCTGGCGTCTCGTCGTCGGTTTCGATCGGAACGGCAACCGACTTGACGCCCGCGACACGCTCTTCGTTCTCGACGGCGTATCCTCGCGAGCGGATCGATTCGATCTCCTCCCGCAATGCGTCGCGATCGACGATCGTATGTTCCGTCGCCTGCGGTAACCCGCGCCGATCGACGATATCCTCGATTTCGTCCGCGGACTTCCGGGACAGGAGCGCTTTGCCGAGTGCCGTCCAGTGCATCCGCGTATACTCACCGGTCGGTGCGTTGTTGAAGATAGCGCCCGTTGGCTCCGTCCGGTACAGCATGACCCGGTATCCCCGCTCTTCACAGCCCATCGTCGCGACTTCGCCGGTCGTTCGTGCGAGTTCGTCGACTTCGTTTCTCCCTGCCTGATAGTGTCTGTTATTGTGTCGTACCTGCCCGCCCGTGTTCAGGAAGCGAAAGCTGAGTCGGTACTCCCCGTTCCGTTTCACTACGTATCCGATCTCCTCAAGCGTCTTGAGGTAGACGTGGACCGTGCTCTTCGGGAGATCCATGTGCGTCGCGAGCTCCCGAACGCCGCAGCTACCGAGTTCTCCTACTTCTTCGATGATCTCGAAGACGTTCGTCACCGCCTGCACTCGGTTCGACCCCGTCGACCCGTTTTTGCCCATGTCTTCGTATGACACTCCCTCTCAAATATTACTTTTTGAAGTTGTCCAACAATACTGGATGAGACGCGTTCGACGTGAGCGGGGCTCTCCACGGTCCTTTCCGAACGAGTCTTGCGAGCCGTCCTCGCTCGTAGTCGCTTGCTCGACTCGAGCAGTACGGCAAAACAGGTAGACGAATACTCACATGTACGTTCGCTGATCGAGGGACGGGTTTGCCGGCGCTACTGCTCGCTCTGTTCGAGCAGGCCTCGCATGTAGCCGATGGCGAAGAGCCGGCCGTTCGTGTGATACCCAGGGTTCGAGTTGTCTTCGCCGGCCATTGTCGGGACGTGATCCGGCCGGATCGGCACATCGTCGTCGATCGCGTCCTGATAGGCTCGCATCGCGGCGAGCATGTCCGTTGGTCCCGCGTCATGCCACGTCTCGACGAAATCATCCGCATCACCCTCGATGTCGCGGAAGTGGACGAAGTTGATCCGATCACCGAACCGCCGGATCGTTTCCGGGACGTCGACACCCATTGCGGCGAAGTTCCCCTGACAGAACGTGATCCCGTTGTACTCACTCTCGTAGCACTCGAGGACGCGCTCGTAGGCTTCAGGGCTCGTAACGATCCGGGGAACACCGCCGACGGACGGCCGCGGGGGATCGTCGGGGTGGAGTCCGAGTTTCACCCTCGCTTCCTCCGCGACGGGGCCGACTTCCTGCAGGAAGTACTCGAGTGCGTCCCAGAGCTGCTCGCGTGAGGCCTCGACGACCGGCTCCGCACCGTTCCGGTGCATCCGGTCGTCGGAGTAGGCGGTCACGAGGGAGCCACCACGGGACTCGACGTGGGATTCGGTCCGTGCCCAGCGGACACCGGCCATCCAGTCGTAACAGACGACGGGGATATCGAGTCGTCCGCAATCCCTGAGAAACTCCTTGAACGCCTCGATATCTTCGTCGCGCCCCTCTAATCCGAGCCTGACGCGGTCTGTAAGCGGAACGCTGCCCTCGATGACGCTAATTTCGAGGCCGGCGTCCTCGTACCAGTTTTTCAATTGAAGCAGATCGTGATAGGACCAGGACGTTTTCCCGTCGCCGATCTCGAGCGTGTGGACGACGGCGCTGGTCACGCCCATCTGTTTCGCAAGCTGCCATCGCTCGTCGGGTTGCGGTGGTAAGACTACTGCGAGGTTGACCATGAACGGACGAATTCTGACCATTTACAAGTATCTTTCTCTCATCGGTTGGATCACAGGTGTCCGTGTCGTATACGGACGCCGATAGCCCGATACGGGACCGTCCGAGAGGTGGCCAACTGTATCCCGTTTCTGGCGCGGAACGATGCGTTCGTCACCGGCGGAGTGCCTCGTGCCGACGGCAGTCAGACATCAGACGCGTGGTGCTACCGCGAGGGACGGATTTAACTCTGTGTCGAGTCGGTCCCGATAGATATCTGGTCTCGGCTCGAGACGTACTTCAACCGCCGGTTGTCGCGCTGCTCTACTCATACAAACCCGGTTCTATCCTCCTGTTCCGCCACACTTTTATACCAGAGCATGGATCTGTGTGATGAATCATGTCAGATAGTAGCCTTGGGATCGATCGGCGGTCGCTACTGAAGGGTGTCGGCACCGGTGCAGTTGCTCTCACCGCCGGTTGTGCGGGGCAAGAAGATTCCAACGGGAATGGTGGTACCGGTAACGGGAACGGTGGTAACGGCGGCGGTGGCGACGTCCAGATGACGATCGCCAGCACCTTCGAACCGGGCCACATTCTCGTCCAAGCCGCAGAGAACTTCCAGGAACGGATCGAGGAGGAGTCCGACGGCGATATTGCCGTCGAAATCAGTCCCGGTGGCGCTTACGGATCGGAGGACGAGATCGGCGAGATCGTCAGTCAGGGGGGCGTCGAAGCGCACTCGGCGGGAAGTTTCCCGTACTTCCAGTTCGCATCGGAGTACTGGTTCTTCGGCTGCCCGTTTGTGCTCTCGGACTACGACCAGTTGCTTTCCGTACTCGAGAGCGACGAGATGCAGGAGGCACACGACGCGCTCGTCGAGAACGGCAACCAGCGTCCGATCGGGCAACAGATCTATCGCGGCGCCCGTCACTTCACGTCGAACACGCCGATCCGAACGCCTGACGACGTCGACGGGCTCAACCTGCGACTTCCGGAGTTGGACCCCTGGGTCCAGATCTGGGAGGAAGTCGGGGCGTCGCCGACCCCGGTTGCGCTGGACGAACTGTACAGTGCCCTCGAGCAGGGCACGGCCGATGCCTCTGAGGGTGGGGCTGAACAGATCAGTTCGTTCAACCTCCACGAGGTCCAGAGTCACCTGAGCCTAACGGGACACCTCATCGCCAATGGGAACATCTACATCAACGAGTCCTTCTACCAGGGACTCGACGAGACGTACCAAGACCTGATCATGGAAGTCGGTCAGGAGGCGACACAAGAGGCCGCCGAGGAGTCTCAGAATCGCGAAGAGGAACTCATCGACGAACTCGAAAGCGAGGGGATGGAGATCGTCGATGACGTTGACAATGAGGCCTTCCAGGCGGAAGCCGAGCCGGCCGTCGAGCAACTGTTCGAGGACACGTGGGCCTTCGACTGGGACACTGTCCGAAACATGTGATTCAGCGGACAACGATCGAACCGCAGCGCAAATGCACAGGTGACAACTGAAACTCAGCACCCTAACAATGGAAATCGACCAATCGCTCGATCTGAAGCGCGAACACCTGTTCGATAGGGTCGTCCTCTACAGCGCGACCGCGTTGTTTACGCTCACGATCGTGTTGACGACGCTTCAGGTCTTCATCCGCTGGCTGAACCTCCCGACGTTCGGCTTCCTGCACTGGACCGAACCGGCGGCCCGATTCGTCCTCATCGTCGCGACGTACCTCGGCGCCGCTGTCGCCGTTCGAAACAACGAACATATCTCGATCCGATTTCTCCTCGAGCGGCTCACAAAGTGGAGTCCGCGGATCGGCCTCACCGTTCGACTTTTGGGTGATCTGATCGTCGTTGGATTCCTATTGATCGCCCTCCGCGGGACCGCTACTACGGCGATCAACGACTGGGCAACGTCGATCGGCGGGATCGGATTCGTTACCTCAGGACATCTTTACCTTGGAATCGCCGTGGGCGTCGGGTTAATGCTGATCTACGCCCTCCTCGATATCGTTCAGCTGATACGAGGTCTTGGAACCGAGAGCCTTGAAGAGACTGTCGAGAGGCAGCTTGAGGAGGGGACGACCGATGAGTGAGCTCCTACTGATCGGGGTCCTGTTCCTCGGTGCGCTGCTCGCCATGTACGCGCTCGGTGTTCCCGTCGGGATCGCGATGGGCGCGACCTGCGTCCTTGTGATGATTTCGCCGTTCGGTCGGGGACTCAACTACGGCGTCATCGCTCAGCAGTTGCTCTACGGGCTCAACAGCTTCACACTGCTTGCGATCCCATTCTACCTCCTTCTGGGGCGGTTGATGAACCGGATTGGCATGACACAGCGGATCTTCGATCTAGCAAACGCCATGGTCGGCCAGTTCCGCGGCGGAATCGCCCACGTTAACATCGTCGCGAGCATGATCTTCTCGGGCATGTCCGGGCTGGCCGTCGCGGACGCAGCGGGACTCGGGCGCGTTGAGTACACTGCGATGCGCGATCAAGGGTACGAGAAGGACATTTCGCTCGGCGTTACGGGATCGTCGGCTATCATCGGCCCCATTATCCCGCCGAGCGTCCCGATTATTATCTACGCCGTCCTCGCTGAGGAGTCAATCGGCCAGCTGTTCCTCGGCGGTATCCTTCCCGGAATCCTCATCGGCCTGTTCATCATGGCCCTCGTGTTTTTCTTCGTCTACAGACGAGGCTACGACACCGAGGATACCTTCGACCTCGAGACCTTCTGGGCGTGTCTAAAGGAGGCAGTGTTCCCGCTGTTCGCGCCGATCCTCATTATCGGCGGGATTCTGACGGGGACGTTCACCGCCACCGAGGCAGGCGCCATCGCTGTCGTCTACACCATCCTCCTGGGGATGTTCGTCTACAATGAGCTCACCCTCAGGGGGCTCTTCGAGGAGCTCCAGTACGGGATGGTCGAGACGTTCTCGCTGACGTTCATCGTCGGTATCGCATCGCTATACGGCCTCGTCGCCCTGCAGCTTCGCCTCCCGATCCTGATGGCCGACTCGATCACGGCCTTCTCTAACGACCCCACGATCGTCATCCTCCTGCTGGTCGGGCTCCTGTTGATCGTCGGGACGTTCATGGAGACGATCGCCGCGATCACCATCCTCGTCCCGATCTTCATGCCCATCCTCGATCTCACAGGTATTGATCCGCTCCACTTCGGGATCGTGATGATCCTCACGCTGATGTTAGGGCTGCTTACCCCGCCGTTCGGCGTCATCCTCTTTGTCCTCGAGAAGGTGACCGACGCCACCCTCGAGGAGGCGATAAAGGGCGTCCTGCCCTACTACGTGCCGATCCTTGCGGTGCTGTTGCTGACGATTTTCGTCCCCGAGATCGTCACGTACCCGGCAACGGAGCTGATGGGGAGCTGACGGCCGACTTCCTTCCCGGCCGGACTCGACTTCTCTTGACCTCTCGCGAGAACATCAACGATAGCTCGGTGACTCGTCGCCGCATCGTACCCACATCCGAATCGACGCTTGCGCACGCATTCGAGAGCGTGAAACGATCTCGAGCCGACCAGACGATCGGTTCGTCGGAAAGAATAATGTGCCGAGTTATCGTACAACTATCCATGACCACGGAGCGGATACGATGAAAGCCGCGACGCTCGTCGACGCGGGAACGATGGAGGTCCGGACTCGAGAGCAGCCAGAACCCGGTCCGTCGGAGGTTCTCGTCGAGGTACGCAACGTCGGCATCTGCGGTTCGGACGTTCACTGGTACGATCACGGCCGGATGGGTGACCGGACCGTCGACGAGCCGCTCGTGCTCGGTCACGAAAGCGCGGGTCGGGTCGTCGAAACCGGCCGCGACGTCGTCGACGTTGCCGTCGGCGACGCGGTCGCGATCGAACCGGGGATTCCCTGCGAGCAGTGTGACTATTGTCGCAGCGGGCGGTACAACCTGTGTCCGGACGTGGCGTTTATGGCGACGCCGGGTACCGACGGCGCGTTCCGGGAGTACGTCGCCTGGCCGGCGGACTACGTCCACACGCTCCCGCCGTCAGTCTCCACCCGTGAGGGCGCGCTGTGCGAACCGGTGAGCGTCGGCATTCAAGCCGTCCGACGAGCCGACGTCGAGGTGGGTGATACCGTACTCGTCACCGGTGCGGGTCCCATCGGCCTTCTCGCGATGGACGTCGCGAGGGCGGCCGGCGCTGCGAATATAGCGGTCGTCGACATCATTCCCGCGAAGTTAGAGCGAGCTGCCGATCGGGGCGCGGATCTCGCGATCGACAACCGGGAAGCGGATGTCGCGGCGGCGGTCCGCGACGAGTTCGGCGCCGGCGTCGACGTTGCGATCGAGGCGACCGGTTCGCCGCCGGCTATCGAATCGGCTCTCGAGGCGCCGCGGCCGGACGGGACCGCGGTCTTGGTCGGGCTCGCACCCAACGAGACGGTCCCGGTCGACACCTTCGAACTCGTCCGGCGGCAGGTCGACGTCCGCGGGAGCTATCGGTTCGCGAACACCTACTCGACGGCGATCTCCCTCCTCGAGGCCGGCCGGATCGATGCGGCGGGAACGATCGACGTTGAACTTCCCATCGATCGCATCGGCGACGCGTTCGAGCGGGCCAAAGAACCCGACGTGGTGAAAGGGATGATCACGATGGATTAAGCTGATCACTGCGTCCGACTCGACTCCGAGCCGTCTCCGGAACTCGGGCGAACATTTATACTATAACGGACACATCTTACGGTATGGTCATCGTCGCGGCGATCAGTGACTCTGATCAGTCTCTCGCCATCGCTGCAGAGGCGGACAAACTGGCACGAGCGTTCGGCGACGAACTCCACTTCGTGCACGTCATCGAAGAAACCGAGTACACGAGGATCGTCGAAAAACAATCCGACATGCGAGACACCGGGACGGGGTCCGTCGAAGACAACGAGGCTGCGCGGGCTGCGTCAGGAATCGAGGAGGTGGTCTCTTCCGACTACGAGATCGTCGGACGAGTTGGAAATCCCGGCAAGAAGGTCGTCGAGTACGCGGACGAGGTCGACGCCCGCTACCTCGTCGTCGGTGGCCGATCCCGGTCACCGGTCGGAAAGGCCGTCTTCGGGAGCGTAACGCAATCGATCCTCCTCAACACGGATCGGCCCGTCGTCACGGTTACCGAACAAGAGACGTAGTCAACGCTGGAGCGAAGGTCGAACGGAGACGGTGCTATCGAATTCACACGCGATTCGAGGATCGAATCGCCGATCGAAAATCACGCTACAAGGCTGATCTTTGAAGGGTCAATGAACGCCAATACGAGTACAGAAACGATACGCGAATTTCAGCGCTCGCTGTCACAATTGAACGCGTCATCGACCGTCGTCCCGTCCGACGAGTTCGAGTCCGAACTCGCGGACCGAATCGAGATTCCCGCCGTCGGGGCCGAACTCCCGTTCGACGGTCTTTCCCTCTCGGACGCACCGGTAACGCTCGACCCGTCACCTGCACAGCTTCGGGAGGCCGTTACGGGAGTCACCGGGTCTCGGCTGGGTATCGCCTCGCTGGGGACCGTTGCCGTGGAATCGCGCCCGGAAGGCGACGAATTCGTGGCGCTGTACCCGGAGCAACACGTGGTCGTCGTCAGGGAGCGCGACATCAGAGCGGACCTCTCGGATGCCTTCGGGTGGATTCGGTCCGAGTTCGAGGCGGGACGACAGTCGTTCATCCTCGCGACCGGTCCGAGCTCGACCGGCGACATGGGCGAGCTCGTCCAGGGGGTCCACGGACCCGAACACGTCCACATCGTCATCGTCACCGACAATGAGTGACTCATCACGACTGAATGCTGACCGCATTCGTACGTTACTCGAGACGGAGAGCGACGAGATCAAGGAAAATACGCGCCTGTTCAACGCCGAGCGGTACGACGCGGTCGATGGAGTCGGCGCGGACGCACACGATCGGAACCGAACCAGAGCGCGGGAGATCAAGGAGGAGGCGATCGAGCGCCTCCCGGATCTGATCCGCCGGACCAGGGACGCCGTCGAAGCCAACGGCGGGACGGTGTACGTCGCGGACACCGCCGCCGACGCGAACCGGTACATCCGGGAGACGCTGGCGGAGAAAGACGCCGACAGCGTCGTGAAATCGAAGTCGATGACGACCGAAGAGATCGAATTGAACGACGCCCTCGAGGCCGCCGACCTCGACGTTTGGGAGACGGACTTGGGTGAATTCGTCATCCAGGTTGCCGAGGAGGCGCCGTCGCACATCGTCGGGCCCTCGCTGCACAAGTCCCGCGAAGAGATCACGGAACTGTTCGAACGCGAGTTCGACCCGGACGAGTCGCTCGACTCCGCGCAGAAGCTGACGGCGTTCGCCCGGGAGTTCCTCGGCGAGCGTATCGACGACGCCGACGTCGGCATCACGGGAGCGAACTTCGTCATGGCCGAGAGCGGATCGATCGCACTGGTGACCAATGAGGGAAACGCCCGCAAGTGCGCGTCGATTCCCGATACGCACGTCGCCGTCGCCGGAATCGAGAAGATCATCCCGTCGATCGACGAACTCGAGCCGTTCGCGGAACTCATTTCCCGATCGGCAACCGGGCAGGACATCCCGCAGTATCTGTCGATCCTGACGCCCCCGGTCGAGACGCCGACGATAGACTTCGATCGTGAAGACGAGCCCGCATTCGGGAACGGCGACGCGGACCGGGATTTCCACCTCGTGCTCGTCGACAACGGTCGGCGCAGGATGCGACAGGACGACGACCTCCGCGAGACGCTGTACTGCATCCGGTGTGGGGCCTGCGCGAACTCGTGTGCGAACTTCCAGTCGGTCGGCGGCCACGCCTTCGGCGGCGAGACGTATACGGGCGGTATCGCCACGGGCTGGGAAGCCGGAATCGAAGGGTTGGACGTCGCCGAGGAGTTCAACGATCTCTGTACCGGCTGCTCGCGCTGCGTGAACGCGTGCCCGGTGAAGATCGACATTCCCTGGATCAATACGGTCGTCCGCGACCGCATCAATCGGGGTAAGGACCCCGGGTTCGACGATCTGTTGGTCGACGGCTTGGTCCCCGACGAGGAGGCGAGCGGGACGCCCCTCCGCAAGCGCTTCTTCGGGAACTTCGAGACCGTCGCGAAGCTCGGCAGCGCGACAGCTCCTCTCTCGAACGTCGTCGCCGCCACCGGCGTCGCCCGGAAGGCGATGGAGACGACGCTCGGGATCGACACCAGACGCGACCTGCCGACCTTCGAGCGGACGACGTTGCGCGAATGGGCCATCGATCGGGATACGACCGTCGAGGACCCGGTCCGTCGCGTTGCTCTGTATCCGGACGTCTACACGAACTACGTCCGAACCGAGCGCGGCAAGGCCGCCGTCCGCGTCCTCGAGGCGCTCGGCTGCGAAGTGGTCGTTCCGGACGTCGGTGGCTCCGGACGCGCGCCGCTCTCTCAGGGAATGGTCGCGACGGCGACGGAGAAAGCAGAGAACGTCGCATCGTCGCTTCTCGCGTACCTCGAGGCCGATTACGACGTCGTCGTCGTCGAGCCGAGCGACCTGGCGATGTTCCGCCGCGAGTACGAGAAGTTACTCCCCGCCGAGCAGCAGGAACGGCTCGCCGACGGGAGTTACGAAATTCTCGAGTTCGTCTACGGACTGCTGGAAAACGGTGCGAACCCCGACGCTCTGACAGCAGGTGACGGCGAGGGGGTCGCATACCATAGCCACTGTCAGCAGCGAACGCTCGGTCTCGAATCGTACACGGAGGCGGTCCTGAAGCGGCTCGGATACGACGTGCTCACCTCGGACGTGGAGTGCTGCGGCATGGCCGGCAGCTTCGGCTACAAGAGCGAGTACTACGAACTCAGTATGGACGTCGGCGAACACCTCGCCGAACAGTTCGAGGGAGCGGTAGACGAGCGAACGGTCGTCGCCAGCGGAACGTCTTGTACGGAGCAACTCGACGCGCTCCTGTCGCCGGGAACCCGCCATCCGATCGAACTCCTCGATCCGGTCAATCCGGCTGGGCGGTAATCGACAGACCCCTCGTGATTCGCGACCGTGCGGGATCGCTACCGCGAATCCGCGCTCGAGCCCGAACTATTTTGTTGCAAGAAGTGGATCCCCGAACGAGAGATGAGCGAGTCAGCAGCGAGTACTGGAACCATCCAGACCGTCGAGACGGCCCTCTATCGAGTTCCGAACGAACAGACGCTCGAGGATGCGACCCAGTCGTTCGATACGTTGGAGATCGTCGCGCTCACCGCTGAATCCGACGACGGCCATCGGGGCCTCGGGTTCACGTACACGATCGGTCGCGGCGGTGCGGCGGTGAAGCGGTTCCTCGACGACGAACTCGTGCCGCTTGTGGAGGGGCAGCCGATCGCTCCGCGCACCGTTCGGTCATCCCTGCGGGGTGAGACGACGTTCATCGGACGCGAAGGGATCAGCGAGTTCGCCGTTGCCGCGGTTGACATCGCGATTTGGGACCTGCTCGGCAAGCACACCGGCTTGCCGCTGTGCGAACTGCTCGGCGGAACCAGAGAGCCGGTGCCGATGTACGAGACCGACGGCGGTTGGCTCCAGTACAACGCCGATACCCTCGTCGAAAATGCACGGAAGGTCGCCGACCGCGGGTTTGCCGGGATGAAGATGAAGGTCGGCTCGGCGATCGACCGAGACGTCGAGCGGGTCCGTGCGGTCCGAGAGACGCTTCCCGAGGAACTGGATCTCATGCTCGACGGCAACTGCTCGTACACCGTCCCGGAAGCACGCCAGTTGGCGAACCGACTCGATGACACCGCGATCACCTGGTTCGAAGAACCGCTCCCCAAGGGCGATTACGCTTCGTACGCTGATCTCCGCCGTCGCGTTGATGTGCCGATCGCCACGGGAGAAAACTTCTACAACGAGACGCAGTTCCGGCAGGTAATCGACCGCAATGCAGTCGACTATTTGCAGCCGGACGTCTGCCGTGTCGGCGGTATCACGCCGTGGATGACCGTCGCAGAGCAAGCGGTTGCGAACGGACTCTCCGTGTCGCCCCACTACATCGAACCGATCCACGCACACCTCGCCTGCGCGTGCGATACTGTTCCGGTCATCGAACACCACTCGACCGTTCTCGACGAACTTCTCGCGGAACCGGTTGCGGTCGACAACGGTCGGATCACGCCGCCGGACCGCCCGGGACACGGACTGTCGTTTGCGGACGTAGACCAGTATCGGACCGCGTGAGAGCTGCCGGATAGATCGACGACTCGAGAACCGTACCCGATCGTATCGAGGGTCCGTCCTCTACATCGACGGACCGACGCGGTTTATCGCGAACTTCGTGAGACCGTGTTGTTCTGCCGCCGTCGGTTTCCCGCCGGCCACCCGATGCAGTTCCGCGAGCAGTTCGTCCGGCGTCGCCGACCGTGCGTCGATATCGATGTCGTCTTCGAGCGCGTCGGCGGTCTCGCCGTCCCCCGTCACTTTGCACACGGGAACGACCGGGTGTCCCGTGGGAACGCCTTCGGCGGTGACGTGGATGACGATCGAAGCGCCGGCCGCCGCGAGCGCCGTCGTCGCTTCTTCGAAACGCGACGGCGAGTCGACGACGACGAGTCCGTCGGTAACCGACGGCCGACAGCCGTAGGGAACGACCTCCGAGACGGTTCCGCTACCCCACGCGCCCACGACTGACCGGAACGGTAATTCGGTCGCTCGTCGGGCGATTCCCCGGACGTTTCCGGGTTGATCCGCCGTTCGTTCGATCGTGTCGCGGAGCTCGTCGCCGACCGTGTCGGTCTCGGCGCGATCGGCGGCCGCGTCCGCACTGCTTACGAGTCGCTCCGTCCCAGTTACGAGGACACGAGCGCCCGCCTCGAGCAGCGTATCGACCGCCTCGCCGACGAGCGGATCCGCGATCTCGCGGGTAGTCGGCGCGAGGTCCGAACTCACGACTCCGACGGTGAGATCGCTGAGCGTGGCGTCGGTACGGTCAGCCTCCGCCGCGTCGGCGGCGAGTTCGGTCGTCGCCTTCTTCCCCTCCTCGATGCAGGCGTCGGAACCACCCGCATTTTGAATAGCCGTTTCGCGAACCGGAACGCCGGCGTCGGCGATGCGCTCCGCGAACGGTCCGCTCTGCAGGTGTTCACAGCCGAGACCGACGACGGTTGCGCCGGCTATATTCGGATTCTGCGCGAGATTGAGGAGCGTCCGCTCGGTCTGTTCGTGATCGGCGCCGATCTGAGCGCAACCGTGGTCGTGCGGGGTGCTGACGGCGTTGTCGGTCGCCTGTGCGATGCGGTCTGCGACGATGTGCGAACAGATGACCGACGGCACGACGAGTATCCGGTTCCGAACGCCGACCTCGGATGTCACCCGACGAAAGGCCTCAATGGATTCGTCGAGCGGCTCCGTACCGTCGTCGACAGTCCCGGCGTCGGTATCGGGCGCCGACATCAGACCACCTCCGCATCGGCTTCGACGATGTCGCCGCGTCCGCGGGTACTCTCGCAATTGTGAGTATGCACCCATTCACCCGCTTCGACGGGTTCGGTCAGCCGACCGATGCTCTCGCCGTACTTCACGACGGTATCTCCGGGTTCGCCCGCGACCAAGGCGATCTTATGCCCGAACGGGACGTCTTCGACGAGTCCGACCGTTCCGCCGTCGTAGGGGATCTCGGTTCCGGCCTCCAGATCGTCGATAGCCGTAACGACGGTATCGTCGGCGGTCATGTGCAGGGCGAGGTCCCCGAGTACTTCCCCTTTCATGCTTCCCCCTCCAGATCCGCCAGTTCGTTCGGTTGGAGCTCGTTGATAGCGAATTCTTCGAGACGGCGCACCTCCGCGGCGGTCCGCTCCCCGCTTGCGACCGAACGTACTGTCTCGTAGATGCGTTTGCCGACTGAGCCGATCGACTCGCCTTCGATAACCGTGCTCGCGTCGACGTCCATATTGTTCGCGAGTCGATCTGCCGTCTTCGGGTTACCGGTCACCTTGATCACCGGCGCAATCGGGTTGCCGGTCGTTGAGCCCCGGCCGGTGGTGAACGCGATCACCTGCGCACCGCCAGCAACCTTCCCGACGACGCTTTCGACATCGTAGCCGGGTGTGTCCATCAATACTAACCCGCCGCCAACGGGTAACTGCTCGGCGTAGTCGACAATTCCGCGGACGGGTGTCGTCCCACCTTTCGAAATGGCGCCCAGGCTTTTCTCCTCGATAGTCGTGAGTCCCCCCTCCTGATTTCCGGGCGAGGGCTGGGCTCCCCGAAAGTCGACACCCATCAAATGGGCATTCGCCTCCCTTCGGTCGACCCGGTCTAACAACTTCTCGCGAATGTCTTCGTTCACGCATCGGTCGGCGAGGATGTGCTCAGCACCGATGAACTCCGGCGTCTCAGAGAACGTGGCCGTCCCGCCGTCCTCCACGAGCAGATCGCAAGCTGCGCCGACCGCTGGATTTGCGGCAATACCGCTGGTCGCGTCCGAACCGCCGCACTCGACGCCGAACCGAAGTTCGCTCACATCACACTCAATGCGGCGTTGATCCGTAATCTCGTCCCAGAGCTCCCTCGCACAGTCTGTGCCCGTCTCAAGGGCGGCCGTCGTTCCGCCGACATCTCGTATCGAGAGGGTCTCGACGGTGCGTTCCATCGCGGCGATTTCGTCGGCGATGTCATCTGCAGCGATCGATTCCGTTCCGAGTTCGACGACGAGCGCCGCACCAACATTCGGATTTTGTCCGATGCCGCTGAGGGTCCGCTCGATCTGTTCGCGCGCCTGTTTCGGCGGATCGGCGCCCATCTGGTGAGGGGTCGCCCGAACGTTCTCGCCCGCTCGAGAGGCTATTTCGTCAGCAACCGGCGATGCACCTACCGATATCGGTAGGACTGCCACGAAGTTCCGCACGCCCGCTGGTCCAACCGGGCGTTCATATCCTTTGAACGTCTCCATGGAAGATATTCTCACTCCCGCTCGATAAAAGATTTCTGCCGTGGCTGTTAGTCCCGTTTACTTTCTCGCAATAGACTGGCCGGTGATGCTCGGGTCCCTGATTCCGCTCTCGACGGCGGTGTGTTACTTCAACGGCTGGGAACAAAGTCAACGCTTGTGTTGGCGGCGTTTCGTCCAGAAATGATGAACGTAGTCAACCAAGGCTTCACATTCAGCTTAATTGGTCCAAGATGAAGTGATCCCTTCGTTGTGGACTCGAGCAGGCGCTAGAGAGCTCGGTCTCTATCCGCGTAATTATCGGAATTGAACCGCGTTATTTGTTAACAACCACTTGGTAGTATGGTAGTTAAGATGCACATTTTATTTGGTGTCATACAGTGGGAACAAAGGCTGGTTCTGTACAGATATCCGTCTCTAGGTTGGTTTTAGTTAAGGATCGATATCGAAGTCGTTGATATTGATTCGTCAATCGTCCAGCTATATCGGACACTGCTTATAATTGCGTTCTAAACGCTAGTGGGCGTGGATACGGGCAGCTGATGGGCGACTATATCACCGTGGTAGTTTTGAGCGGTTTGACGAAGTACGGGCCTTGTACTAACGCTCTTGTATTCGCATCGCTTCCTTTCCGAATCCGTTGGTCCTATTCGACTAGTGAAGCTAATCCATTATCATTGTACGGGGGTCTGAATACGGGTTGGGTCGCTCCACACGATCACCTACGGAGTGTCGTTGGAGTATAATTACAAACGTACTATTGTATAAATTGGCTCCTCTTCAGTAGAACCTTCCGTTCTCTTCTTGACCGATACCTCTGATTGAATGCCCTCTCTTTGTCCCCTCTGATATCTGTTTATTCGACGTGTACATGACATATTATTGTCTCTATCGGATTGGTTTCGTCTCCCTATTTCAACCGCATGAGGGTAGAAGAAAAATATGATATTTGTGTTATATATCGACCATAGCCCCATACGGAACTAAACGCCGACAGACTGAATGTCGGTGGCTCATCTGCCGTCCACGTCACATGGATAATCGTACCCCAATGTTACAAAAGACTGATTAGTTAGTACGCCAGTGATGCGGGCATGGACAGGGATCCGCTGCGAGACGCGCTGCAGGACGCGGGATTGACCGCGTACCAGGCCGACGCCTACATCACGCTTCTCGAGCAGGGGATGATGCCGGCCGTGGAGGTCGCCAAGCAGTGCTCCGTGCCGGTATCGCAGATCTACGACGTCCTCCGCGCACTCGAGGGTGAGGGGTACGTCGAGACGTTCGATCAGGACAAACTCCACGCCCGACCCAAGGAACCGATCGAGATTCTCAGCGAACTCCGCTCGCGCGGGAAGCTGATGAACAAGGCCGCGGACGCCATCGAGGATCGGTGGGAGCAACCGGCGATCAGCGAGCACACGGTCAGCGTCGTCAAACACGAGGAGACGGTCGTCGACCGCGCACGCGATCTGATCCGCGACGCGCAGAGTTTCATCGAACTGTCGGCGACCGTCGACCAGTTCCGGGCGCTGACGAACGCTCTGCAGGACGCCCGGGATCGCGGCGTCGTGATCCGGGTCGCCGTCTACGGGACGGATCTGGAGGCGCGACTCGAGGACGTCGACCTCGCGGCGACGGTGTCGGAACTGCGTGCCTGCCGGATTCCGGGGCCGTTTCTCCTCGTCGCGGACCGAACCCGAACGTGTTTCACGCCCAACGACTGGGCGAACCGCCCCTTCGGCGTCCTGATCGACGACTACATCCTCTCGTTTATCTTCCACTGGTACTTCCAGACCGGCGTCTGGGAACTCTGGGAGACGGTCTACGAGGATACCGAGCCGCCTTTCCCCTACATGACCCTAGAGGAGTTCGTCCGCGACGTGGCGCCGCTGTGGCGCGACGGAGCGGATCTCGCGGTGACCATCGAGGGAACGTGGGTCGAGACGAACGAGCCCTGTCAGATTACGGGTATCGTCACCGATATCGGCTATCCGGGGATCTACCGCTCGGACGACTACCCCTCCTTCGAGGACGTCGCCGGCTTCCTGCAACTGGAGGTCGCCGCCGACGGCCAACTGTACAGCATCGGCGGCTGGGGGGCCGTCTACGAAGATATCGAGGCGGTCCGCATCACCCTCGAGGTGATCGAGTTCGAAGACCCCTCGAGCGGGACCGAAATCGACGTCGACGAGGTGCTCGAGGAAGACGCTGAGACGGACGTAGACTGATCGAGCCGTCCGGTCCGGTCGGACTCGTCGAGTCCGACGTCCCGAACCGGTACCAAGAAGTACTCCCACTCGAGTGTGCGTACCAATGGCAGACTCGATTACCGAGCGATTCTGGAAGACGATGCGCGAGTACCGCTCCGCGGTCGTGTTGCTACTCGGCCTCGAGGCGGTCCTCCTGATGCTGTTGCTCGCGGCGTTGTGGCTCCAGCCGTCCGGGTCGGCAACGCGGACCGTTCTCGTCGCCGATTTCGTCCTCGTCGGTACGGGCTTTTTCGGCGCCGTCTACGTCCTGTATCGCTGTCGGCAGTATCGGCCGGTCGACTGAATTTCACCGAGCGTTAGCCGGCAGCACAAACCGCGAACCGCGAGCGAGAAAATCGGGCGTCGATGACTAGTCGTCCAGCCGAGCGCCCTCGAGCGGTTCGCTGCGCCAGTAGTCGCTGCCGTCCTCGAGGCGGAAACACGAGGCGCGGTGCGTGCGAGCGCCCCCGTCGACCGAGCGCACGTCCGGCGCCGTCCGCTTGCAGTGGTCGGTCGCGTGCGGACACCGGGTGTGGAACCGACAGCCCGACGGCGGATCGACCGGGTCGGGAATGTCGATCTCTCGAACCGGCGGTTCCGTCGCCCCTTCCTCGAGGCTGAGTGACGGTGTCGCCCACTTTAACACCTTCGTGTAGGGGTGTTGTGGGTTCTGCAACACCTCCTGTGCCTCGCCGAGTTCGACGAGTTCCCCGAGGTACATCACGCCGAGGCGTCCACCGGCGTGCTCGGCCAGATAGCGGGCGTTCGAGAGGTCGTGCGAGATGAACAGGAACGAGGTGTCGAACTGCTCCTGCAGGTCGAGCATCAGATCCATCACCTCGACGCGCAGGGAGACGTCCAGCGCCGACACCGCCTCGTCGGCCAGGATGAGGTCCGGATTCATCAACAGCGCCCGCACGAGGGCGACGCGCTGTTTCTCTCCACCGGAAAGCTGGTGTGGGTACCGCTGGGCGTAGTCGTGGGGCGGCGCCATGCCGACCCGCTCGAGCATTGCCAGGATCCGCGCCTCGCGGTCCTCCGGCCCGAGGTCGGTCTGGTACTTCTTCAGCGGCTCGGCGAGCGACGCCTCGACCGTCCGGTGCGGGTTCAGCGACGAGCCGGGGTCCTGGTGGATGATCTGGAGCGACCGCCGGATCTCCTCGTAGGGGATCGACGGATTCGAGAAGCGCTTCTTGGCCTCCCAGACGTCCTGACCGCGGTAGCTGACGGTACCGCCGCTCGGTCGCTGGAGGCCGACGGCTGCCTTCCCGAGCGTTGTCTTGCCGCTGCCGGATTCGCCGACGATCGCGACGACGTCGTTCTCCGGAATCTCGAGGTCGACGCCGTCGACCGCTCGCACGGTCTCCGGGTTCTCGAAGGGGTTGAGTCCGCCCTCGGTCTCGAAGTGGACGTCGACGCCGTCCATCGAGACGACGGGTTCGTCGGCGCTCATCCGTCCACCTCCGCGGTGAGTTCGATTTCGTCGACCCGATCGCGGTGGTGACAGGCGACGTCGTGGGTTTCGGTGACGGGTTCCATCGGCGGCTTCACCGTCGCGCAGTCCTCGCTCGCGATCGGACACCGCTGGTGGTACGGACAGCCCGAGGGCACGTTGACCGGATCGGGCGCCGACCCCTCGATCGGTCGCATCTCCTCGAGCGGGGAGTCGATGTCGGGCGTCGAGTTCAACAGCGCCCGCGTGTAGGGGTGGGTCGGCGACCGGAGGATCTCCTCGGTCCGGCCCACCTCCGCGAGTTCGAACGCGTAGAGGACGCCGATGCGGTCCGCCAGTTTCGTCACGAGCGGCAGGTCGTGCGTGATAAACACCATGGTGAGATCGTACTTGTCCCGCAGATCGCCGAGCAGGCTGACGATCGACCGCTGCATCAGCAGGTCCAGCGCCGCCGTCGGCTCGTCCATGACCAACACTTCGGGCTCGAGAACGAGCGAGAGCGCGATCAGCGCGCGCTGTTTCATCCCGCCGGAGAGTTCGTGCGGGTACGAATCGAGCACCCGGTCGGGGTCGAGATAAAGGTCGGCGAGGAGTTCCCGCGTCCGCTCCATCCCGACCTCGACGTCGTACTCGTGGGCCTCGAGCGTCTCCACGAAGTGGCCCCGAAGCGTCAGCGTCGGGTTGAACGACGAGAGCGCGCCCTGGAACACCATCGAGATTTCCTCCCACCGGAGCTGCCGGAGTCGTTCGTCCGAGAGCTCGAGGACGTCGACCTCCCGACCGTCCGTCGGCCGGTAGGTGATCGATCCCGAGGTGACGCCGGGGTCGACGACGGCGTCCAGCAGCGCGGACGCGAACATCGACTTGCCGGAGCCGGACTCGCCGACGACGCCGATGATCTCGTTGCGCTCGACGTCGATATCGAGCCCGTTGAGCACCGTCGATGTCCCTCGATCCATGTGGAACTCGACGGTGAGGTCGCGACACGTGAGGACCGCATCAGACCGGGAATCGGTTGCGACGACGTCCGATTTCGATCCCGATTGACCGACGCGGCCGCTCATCGGACCCCACCTCCGGCTCCGGTCGTCGCGGCGCCGTCACCGGCACCGGTCGGATCGTCGTCGGATCCCGTGGTCGAGGCGTGTCGAGCGCGAACGCGCGGGTTGAACATGCGATCCGTCCCCTGCGAGAACAGGATCAGCCCGAACGACAGCAGCGTGATCGTCGCCAGCGGGGCGACCAACCAGTGGGCCATCGACGCGACGTGCATCGCCCCGCCGCTGACCGCCTGGTCGATCATGACGCCCCAGTTGACGACGCTGTCGTACGGCAGTACCCCCAGGAAGTACAGGCCGACCGATGCGAAGATGACCTGTCTCGCGGCGTTAACGAACGTGATCAGTACGTACGGCATGATGTTCGGAAGGATGTCTTTGACGATGATCGACGGCGTCGAGAGTCCCATCGCCTGGGACGCCTCGACGTAGGAGTGGCGGCTGATCGAGAGCACCTGCGATCGGATTTCGCGGGCCAGTCCCGCCCAAACGTTGACCGTCAGGATCAGCCCCGTGACGATCGGGTTCTGGGGCTCGAGCAGCGCGGCGAGGATGACGATCAGCGGGAGTCCCGGAATGGTCATCACGATGTCCGTGACGAGCGAGAGCGCCCGGTCGGTCCGGCCGCCGGAGTAGCCGGCGACCGTCCCGACGGTGACCCCCATGACCGTTACGAACAGGCCGCCGGCCGCGATCATCTGCAGCATCGACGGCGTCGCGTGGACGATCTGAGCGAGGATGTCCCGACCGAGATTGTCGGTGCCGAGGGGGTAGGCTAGCCCCTCGGCGAGCGGTGCGATCGACCGCGGTCCCTGGTTGGTTCGCGGTTCCTTGTAGAGCGCCGGGCCGATCAGCCCGAGAATCACGTACAGCAGGATGATTCCGGCGCCGATACGGGCGCGGCGCTCGCTCCAGACGATCCGTCCGGGGGCGAGCACCCACCGGTCGAGCAGTCGCTGATACCGTTCCTTTCGGGTGAGCGTGGTTTCGGAGACCGCCTCGAACGCGTCGCCGTCCTCGATCGCGTGCAGCGGTTCGGTTCCCGTCCGCTCGCTTCGTTCACTCATCAGTGTTCACCTCCTCGGGTCTGCGCTCGCGGATCGATGATCCCGTACGTGAGGTCGGCGATGTAGACGCCGAGCACGACGGCGACGGTCATCACGAGGAACACGCCCATCATGAGCGGATAGTCCCGCGCCTCGAGCCCCTCGATCATGTAGTAGCCCACGCCGGGGTAGGTAAACACCTGCTCGAGGATGACGCTGCCGCCCAGCGCGAAGCCGATCGCGATCAACAGCGCGGTGTAGAGCGGCAGTACCGCGTTCCGTCCGACGTACCGCGTCGCGATCCGCCGCTCGGAGAGGCCGCGGAGCCGCGCGACGCGCAGGTAGTCCTCGCCGAGTATCTGAATGCTGTTGCCTCGCATCCGCAGCGCCCAGCCGCCGGCCGCGACGACCGTGTAGGAGGCGATCAGCAACGCGGCGTGCCAGACCGCGTCCCCGAGGAACGCAAGGGTCTGGAGCGGCTCGAGCAGCGCGACCGTCGGCTCCATGTCGGTCGAGTACCGGCCGCCGGTCGGGAACAGCTCGAACCGGTAGCCGAGGAACCAGATCAGCACGATCCCGACGATGTAGTTCGGAATCGAGTTGAACAGGATCGAGCCGACGGAGAAGCCGTTGTCGAAGTAACTGCCCTCCTTGTAGGCCATCATGGCGCCGAGCGAGACGCCGATGGCGAAGGAGAGCAACAGCGCGGTCGCCATCGTGAAGATCGTCCACGGAAGCGCCTCCGCGATGATCTCGGCGACGGGAACGCCCTCGTTGATCGACTCGCCGAGGTCGCCCTGCAGCAGTCCCGTGACGTAGTTGACGTACTGTTCGTGCAGCGGCGCGTCGGGAATCACGTTGAGTTTGCGCTCGACGCGGTGGTCGATCTCGGCCTGCGTCATCTGCGGATTGTTCTGGATGAGCTCGGCCCGGTAGGCGTCCGCGGGATTGCCGGGCATCAGCCGGAGCAGGAAAAACGCGAGGCTCATCACCGACACCACCGTGACGATCGCCTGTAGCGTGCGTTCGACGTAGTATCGTTGCATGTGTTCGACGTAGCCGCGCTACTCCTCCGTCGCGACGAGTTTCCCGACCCGGGGAAGGTACGTCGTCGGGTACTTGACCGACGCGTCCGGATCGGAGTCGTCGACGACACTGAAGTCTTCGGTCGCGACGAAACACTGATCGACCTTCTCCTGGATCGGCAGCTGCGGCAGGTCGTAGTTGAAGGCCCACGCCAGCTCGTTGATCTTCCGTCGGGTCTCCTCGGCGTCCCGGTCCATTCCGACGAGTTCCTCGAACTCCGGACCGAACTCGAGGGTCTCGGTTTCGCCGTCCGGCTCGCCGATCGGCGGTAGCTCGATCGATTCGGGGTAGTTGTAGACGTTCTGTGCGTCGAAGCTGTTCAGGTTCCAGTTTAAGGTGTGGTACGGGTAGGTCCAGCCGTCGGACCACCAGAAACCGGCGATGTCGAAGCCGGTGTCGCCGTAGAGATCCTGCCCGAAGTAGACGCCGTCGTCCCGGGTGATGAGGTTCGTCTGGATGCCGAAGTCCTGCAGGTGCTGGTTGATCGTGATCGCGGCGTCGACCCACTCGTTCCAGGCGGCGGGCACCTTGAACTCGAAGGTCAGCGTTTCGCCGTCCTCGTCGACCCAGGTACCGTCCTCCCGCGAGAAGCCGGCCGACTCGAGCAGTTCGGCGGCTCGGTCGGTATTGTTCCCGGCGTAGTCTTCGAACGCGTCGGGATCGTCGAGCCAATCCTCCGCCGAGCCGTCGAAGTTCCCGACGATGCCGGTCGGCGTCCCCACGGGCGCCTTCGCGTCGCCACCCCCTGCGGAGTTCTCCGCGACGACTTCGCGATCGACGACGTGGGCGATCGCCTTCCGGACCTCGCGCTGGCCGAAGTGTTTGTGGTCGTGATCGAATGCGATCGACAGCCCCCAGTTGGCGGGCTGTTGGATCTCGACGACGTGGTCCGGGAACGACGCCATGATGTCCGGCGAAGTGAAGATGTTGTGCAGGGCGTCGACCGAGCCGCCGCGCAGCGCCTGCCAGGCCTGCTCGTTGCCGTCGATAAACCGGAACCGGTACTCGGCGAAGTTGACGTTATCCGCCCAGTGTGAGTCCTCGAACTTCGTGGTGACGAGTTCCTGTTCCCCGCTGCTATCGTACTGGAACGGCCCCGTCCCGATCGGCTCCTCGGGCGCGAAATCCGTCAGCGCCGTCGACTCGGGATCGTCCTCGAGTTCCGCGAGGATATCCTCGTACTGTTCGGCCGGCGTATCCAACTCCATGTTCTGGATGGAGTTGAGGAAGACCGGCTCGGAGACGTCGGCCTCGAGTCCGACCTCGACGGTCGTGTCGTCGACTGCTGCGACGTTCTCGACCGAAGTGAAGTTCCCGATCGGATGGTTGTCGTAGAGCGAGATGTGGAGCTTTCGAACGAGGTCCTCTGCCGTGGCATCCTCGCCGTTGTGCCACGTCAGGTCGTCCTGTAGCGTCAGCGTCGCCGCGTCGTCGCCGACCTCCCAGTCGGCGAGCGCCCCCTCGGCGAACTCGCCGGTCGTCGCCCGGAAGTACACGAGCTGGTCGAAGACCACGAACCCCGGCCGATCCGGATAGTTGCTGTCGTTCGCGGCGTTCCACTGCATGTCGTCAGGAAGAACCGACGTCGGCGCGGTGAAGGTCCGTTCGGTCATCGGCTCGTCACCGGTGATCTCCCCGCCGGTGTCGTCGGTCCCGTCGTCGCTACCGCCGGCACACCCTGCGAGCGCCGCTGCCCCCACTGTGCCGGTGAGTCGTAGGATCCGTCGCCGTGATGCCTCTGTGCCGGTGGATAGCACTCTCTCTGGTGCCATGGTACTCCTGCTGGTACCGTCCCGTATTTTAAATAATTTTCGGAAAACATAACGATTCTTGACACCGTTATCGCGTTCGCGCGCTTCGCCCGGGCATATCGTCATTCCGACTTCTCGAGGCCTCAGACGTTCGTACACGAGGGATACACTTATTAGCTTCCTGCGTGGATCCCTACATCCATGACGAGCGAGGTTCGGTATCTAGATCCGTCGCTGTCGATCGACGAGCGCGTCGCCGACCTCCTCGAGCGGATGACCCTCGAGGAGAAGATCGGGCAACTGGCCGGGTCCTACGTCGGGGTCCTCGACGATGGACTCCACGACGTCGACGACGTTATCGAGGAGATCGACGAGTACCACATCGGGGCCGTCGCTCCCTTCGGCTGGGGCGGGTCGCCCAACGAGTCGGTCGACGAGGCCGTCGACGCGGCGCGCCGGCTCCAGCAACACGCCGTCGAAGAGACCCGGCTCGGGATCCCGCTTTTGTTCGCCTCAGATGCGATCCACGGCCACGCTTACATCAAGGAGGCGACCGTCTTCCCGAACGCGCTCGGGGCGGCGGCGACGTGGAGTCCCGATCTGATCGAGCGGACCGCCGAGATCACGGCGGCGGAACTGCGTGCGACCGGCGCCGCACAGAACTACAGCCCGACGTGCGACGTCGTTCGCGATCCCCGATGGGGCCGGACTGGCGAAACGTTCGGCGAGAGTCCGTACCTCGTCGGGCAGCTGGCCGCCAGTAAGGTACGGGGATATCAGGGCGACGACCTCGAGGGGGATAGCGTGCTCGCGACGGCCAAACACTTCCCGGCCTACGGCGTCCCCGCACGCGGCGAGGACGCCGCCCCGGTCGACGTTTCCTCGCACACGCTTCGCAACGTGCTCTTGCCGCCCTTCGAGGCCGCGCTGGACGAAGACGTCGGCTCGGTGATGCCCTGTTACAACTCGGTCGACGGGGAGCCGGCACACGGCTCCGGACGCTACCTGACCGACCTCCTCCGCGAGGAACTCGAGTTCGACGGCGTCGTCGTCTCCGACTGGAACGGCATCACCCAGTTGCACGAGGACCACCGGACGGCGGGGACGCCGCTCGAGGCGGCCCGCCAGACCCATGCTGCGGGTCTCGATATCGGCTCGGTCGCCGGCGGCGAACACGCGGGACACGTGCAGGAACTGGTCGAGCAGGAGGCCCTCTCCGAAGCGGTGATCGAAGCCAGCGCCGAGCGAGTACTGCGGGCGAAGTTCGAACTCGGCCTCTTCGAGGATCCGTACCCGGACGACGACGCCGCGGACGCACTCGGCACGTCAGAGCACCTCGACGTGGCCCGCGAAACCGTTCGCAAGTCGCTGACGCTGCTGCAAAACGAGGCCGACCTGCTCCCGCTCGAGGACGCCGACGAGGTGTTCGTCACCGGCCCGAACGCCGACGATATCGTCCACCAGAACGGCGGCTGGAGCTGTAACGCCGACGAGGGCGTCCCCGGGACGACGATTCTCGAGGGGCTCGCCGACGTCGCCGACGGGGCGACCGTCACCTACGAACCCGGCAGCGAAATCAACGCGCCGGTCGATATCGACGCCGCCGCGGAACGGGCGGCCGAGGCCGACGTCGCCGTGGTCGCGCTCGGCGAGGACTGGTACCTCCACGAGTTCGGTCCTTCCGCGGAGACCGACGGCGAGACCGGCGAGTTCCCGACCCGCCGGAAACTCTCGTTGCCCGACGCCCAGCGCGACCTCGTCGAGGCGGTCTCGGCGACCGGAACGCCGGTCGTCGCGGTGCTGGTGACCGGCCGCCCGCTGGCTATCGAGGAAGTGACCGACGACGTCCCGGCGATTCTCATGGCGTACTATCCCGGCCGCGTCGGCGGCGAGATGATCGCGAAAGTTCTGTTCGGCGAGGCCGAGCCCGGCGGCCGGCTTCCGATTTCGATGCCGCGCTCGGCGGCCGACCTGCCGACGTACTTCAACTACCTGCCGCACCCGCATCCGATCGGTCCCGACGAGCATCCCTCCTCCTACGACCCGCTGTTCGAGTTCGGCCACGGACTGAGTTACACCACCCTCGAGTACGAAGCGATCGACCTATCTGACGACGCGATCAGCCCGGGTGAGGACGTTACGGTCAGCGTCACGGTGGCCAACACCGGCGACCGACACGGCAGCGAGGTCGTTCAGGTGTTCGGCCGCGACGAGTTCAGTTCGGTCGTCACGCCCGTTCGCGAACTGTGGGCCTTCGAGCGCGTCGAACTCGAGCCAGGTGAACGAACGACGGTCGACCTTCGCGTCGATCCGGACGAACTCGGGCTCTTCGACCGCTCGACCGATGGCCGTCGCGACGACGGACACCTGCAGCTCTCCGTTGCGGATCGAACGTTCGAACTCGCGGTCCGTCCGCAGCGCGACTAGCTCCGTCTCGAGGCCGCTCGAATCGATCTAGTTTCTCTCGTTGGATCCTCGTTTTTCGTCCGAAGGCTGACTCCGAACTCTCGAGCGACGGCGCTATCGATAACCGGCCTCCAGAAGCGCTGTCGTTCGTCCTTCGACGTTTGATACGCATCCTTACAGGTTTTCGTTTCTCGACTCGTAATGGAGAATCGCCGTACGACGGAGTCGCGTATAGGTAAGATATCTGTTTAATCTACGTCCAGTAAACAAGTATCGGATACGTAATCTGCATCGACCGATGCCGGTTTCGGTAGATTACACCAGTATGTGTGTAAAACGAGGGCGAACGGAATCGGTACAAGACACTGGCTGCAAAACGCCAATCGTGTTGGGACCGGGTGTTCGGTCCGTGTGACGGGACAGAGAGCGTAATCTATCGGCCTAGGATCGGTTACGACCGATCCCAGGGGAACGCGTACGTCGGGTCGTTGACGAACCGTTCGAGATCGGCGGTCAGCGAGATCCGGGTGCCGCTGGGGAGGCTTACCCAAATCGTGTTCGATTCGGGGCGGTCCTCCTCGCCGTCGGTCTGCACGCCCGCGAACTCGTGCTCGCCGTAGGCGCCGGCCTGGACGATCAGTTCGCGGTCTCGACTCCCACCGTTGACGAGCGTCAGATCGACGCCCGCATCGGTCACGCTCTCGACGAGCGCACTGACGCCCTCGGGGAGCCCGGGCCGGCGGCGGTCGGCGTCGAAGTGGCGCACCTGTGCCATCACCAGCCCGCCGTAGTAGACCGGCTGCGGCGCACCCATCGTCAACTGGAGCAGTCCGCGGTGGAAGACGGGATTTCGATCCCGGAGGTAATCTTCGTCGACCTCCGCTGGGACGCCACCCTCCTCGCGCATGAGTTCGAGTTGTTGTTGCACCCGGCTGTGGCTCGCTTCAAGGATTCGCTCGGGATACTCGGGGAACTCGCCGTCGAGGTACGCGAGCCACGCGTACTCGCTGCCGGCGCCGTGCTTGTTCGAAGTCCGGGGATCGACCCGCGTCCAGTCGCGTTTGTTCCAATCGCGAAGCTGTCGGATGCGCTCGCGGTCGTCCTCGTCCATCGACATGTACCAGAGGTGGACGGCGTACGGATCGTCCCGGTGGGGCTTGAATTCGTACCAGCCGTCCCGCCAGAGGACCTCGCCGTCGTCCTCCGTGAGCACGCCCGAGGCGTCGTAGTGGTAGTCGCCGGGACCGCCGTACTTGTGCGGGATGTAGAGCGTATCGTGGACGGCGTCCGAACTCACTTCGATCCCGTTCTCGATCAGGGTCTCGAGTTGCGAGCGGGGGAACTCGAGGTGCTCGCGGTCGCCGGTCAGGAGGACGGCGTTCTCCGCGGCGACGGTCGGCCCGATCCCGATATAGTGCCAGCCGCCCCACGACCAGCCGTAGTAGCCGCCGTACCACTCGCCGTCGGTGTACTCGCCGATCTCGCCCGAGCGACCGACGTTGTCCGGGATGATTCCGCCGTTCTCTGCGGTGCGCTCGCGCCACGCCTCGAGGTACTCCGTAACCCACTCCCGATACCGGTCGTCGCCGGTGTGGAGGTAGGCGTTGGTCATCAGACTCGTGATGTTGAGATTCAGCGGGATGTCGCCCTTCGCGCAGCGCTCGTTGAGCACCTCGAACAGCCGTTCCTCGTTGTCGGGATCGAGCAGGTCGGCGGCCTCGTCGAACTCGAGGTCGCGCCAGGGGAGGCCGTGGCTGGCCCAGCGGTAGTCGGCGCCGTAGGGGTGGTGCTCGTAGGCCTCAAAGTCGCAGTAGTCCGGCCCCATGCTCCCGTTCATCGGCCCGCGGACGAGACGCTTCTCGCCGTCGTAGTTGTTCACGTCGGCGTCGTCGAAGTAGAGGCCGGCGAACCGCTCGGCGCGCTCGACGACGCCCTCGTCGTCTGGCGCGGCCAGTCCCATGTTGTACGTGTAGAGGTTCCCCTCACCCATGTGGAACCAGTCGCGACACTGCTCGAACTCGTCGACGACCATCGGATGGCCGAAGGGGGTCTCGGTCTCGCTCCCGCGGCGCAGCGCAGCCTCGTAGGCCTCACGAGACTGCTCGAGCAGCCGTTCGTCACCGCCCATGGCGTACACCAGCGGCCAGTTGTAGAACCCCTCGATGATATCGTCGAAGCCGTCGACGCCGGTGTACCCCTCGGGCGGCCACAGCGGCTCGCCGTTCTCGTCGAAGTAGTCCTCGACGAACCGATCGACCGCGCTCTCGAGGACGTGAAACAGCTCTCGCTGGCGAACCGCCCACGAGGGCGGGGTCGAGACTGCGGTGGTCGCGGTGATGTCGGTCACGATGCGCTCGCCTCCGTCCGTCGATAGTACTTCGAGCGCCGGCGTATCTCATAGCGGTTCCCGAGACGGGAACGAATCGACCGAGGCACGCCGGTCGCTTCGAGATACCGTGTGCTCGCCGTCGCGACGAATCGAGTTGGTCCTTTCATCGTTACTCTCGAGCGCCGTACTCGACGTCGACCCACTGGCCGGTTCTGGCCGCCTCTTCCGCGGCGAACGTGATATCCAGTGCCTTGCGTGCCTCCTCGGGCGGGATCATCGGCTCGCGGTCGTCGCGGATCGCCGCGACGAAGTCCCGAACCTGCCCGGCGATGCCCGTTCCCATGTGGAACGGTTCGGGCGTCGCCTCGGCGCCGGCTTTCGTCTCGAACAGGTCGAGTTCGTCCTCGTGCCACTTGAACGAGCCCTCGGTTCCGTGGAGGTTCAGCGAGAGTCGTTCCTCGGGATACATCGCCGTCGTCCCCGTGATCTGGCCGTAGCCGCCGTTCGCGAACTCGACGCTCGCCACGGCGGTGTCCGGGACTTCGACGTCGTGGTGGACCGTATCGAGTTCGGCGGCGATCCGCTCGATCTCGCCGGCCGTCCACTGGAGGAGGTCGATGCCGTGGAGCGCCTGCGTGAGCAGCACTCCGCCGTCGAGGTCGGTCGTCCCGTGCCAGCCGATGTCCTCGTAGTAGGACGGGTCTCGGTGCCACTTGACCTCCACTTCGCCGAGGACGAGGTCGCCGAGTTGCCCGTCGGCGACGACCTCGCGGGCGAACTGCGGGCCGCCGTACAACCGCCGCTGGAAGATCCCGCCCAGCGTGATCCCCTCGCGCTCGCAGACGTCGATCAGCTCGTCGACCCGCTCGCGCGTGATTTCGAGGGGCTTCTCGCAGAGGATGTCCACGCCCGCTTCGGCGAGAGCCGAGACGATCTCGAGGTGCGTTCCGTTCGGCGTACAGACGCTGACGATGTCGAGGTCGGCCTCGACCGCCATCTCGCCGGGATCCGTGTACCAGGCGACGTCGTACGCGTCCGCGAACGAGCGAGCGATCCCCTCGTCGATGTCGGCGCAGGCGACGAGCGTCGCGTCCTCGAGGTCTTCGACGGCGTCCGCGTGATTTTCTCCCATGCCGGCACAACCGACGACTCCATACCGGAAGTCACTAGCTGCCATTGACGTGCACAAGCGAGTAGCAGGGATTTATAGATTGTGCTGCGTTCACATTGCGTACACGTTGCACCGGGGGTCGTTAGACGAACCCCGGAACGTATTCGCCGAACTCGTCGATATCGAGCGCGGCTATCCCCAGGAATACGATCTCGAGGGCGCCAGCGTCCTCGAGCCCTGATTCGAGCAGCGATCAGGCGTTCCCCAGAGGGGAACTATCTGTGACGGGTCGGGCAGTCATCGATACCCGACTCACCCGCGCTTGCCGCGGAACGACCTGACACTCGTAGATTTGAGGGCTGACTGTCGATACGGTCGTCCGGATCGGAGACGAGTGCGATCGATCCTCCCGGCGCTCCGCCGTTCCTATTACGACCATACGATTGTAACCTCCCGCGTTCGTAATCGGGATATCAGTCGCACTACGACCGCCGCTCTTCGCCGATGAAGGCGGAATTCCGTCGGCACGGGCGGTTCGCTCGCCGATACTCGATGATAGCCGCTCGTTCTCGAGAGAGGAACGACGGTACCGATCGATGCAGCGATCGAACCGTCGCGACAGCCCCGAACCGGTTCGGGAGTCGAATTCGGAGCGGGGGTGGCCGGTTGGCAGCGGGGTTTTCGTTCCGCGGTCGGGAATGGCGCCGTCGGCTTCGGCTTCCCGGCGCGACGATCGCGAGCCACGAACTCCTGACGCACTACCCCTGTAGTACCGATACCGAGTTGTTTCCTCGACTCGAGCCGACGATACTGTTTGAGACGCGGCTCGACGCCGTTACTCGACGCGCGTCTCGCCGAAGAAGCGTTTCTCGATCGTGGGAACGAGCCGCTTCTCCCCGCCGATCTCGACGGTGGCGGTTGCTCGGATGTCAGCAGCGGAGCGGCCGACTCGAAGCTCGTATTCGCCGGGGTGGACGGCCAGTTCTTCCGTTTCGTCGAGGAGGGCAAGTTGAGACGTGCCGAGTTCGACCGTGACGCGAGCCCGCTCGCCCGGCTCGAGGAAGACCCGCTCGAAGGCGCGCAGTTGCTGGACGGGCCGTACGAGCGGCGGGTTCCGAGCGTGGCTGTACCACTGGACGACTTCGTGGCCGGCCCGATCGCCGACGTTTTCGATCGTCACGCTCGCCTCGATCGTCCCTGCAGGGCCCACCGCGTCGGCCGCGAGCTCGAGATCACCGTACGCGAACGTCGTGTAGCTTTCGCCGTGGCCGAACGGAAACAACGCGTCTCCGGGCGTGTAGACGTAATCGCCGCTGACCGCGTTGGGATTGCGATTGTAGTTGATCGGCAACTGTCCGGCGTCGCGAGGGAGCGAGACCGGAAGCCGGCCGCTCGGATTGTGGTCGCCGACGAGCACGTCCGCGATTCCCGCGCCGCCCTCCTCGCCCGGCAGCCACGCGTGGGCGATCGTCGGCACGGCGTCGGCGACGTCGGTCAGCGCGTGGGGTTTCCCGCTCACGACGACGGCGACGGTCGGCGTGTCCGTCTCCGTGACGGCCTCGAGAAGTTGCTCCTGGACACCGGGGAGCCCGAGATCGGTGACGTCGCGGCCCTCGCCGCTGGTCGAGATCGTCGGCTGGTGGGCGCGGTCGTCGTCGGCGTCGCTGAAGTCGATCGTCGAATTTGCGCCGACTAACGCGACGGCCACGTCCGCCTCGTCGACCGCTGCGACCGCTTCGTCGATGCGGTCGGTGGACGGACCGGTGAGCGTACAGCCGGGTGTGTGCGTAACGGCGTCGGCACCGAAGCGATCCTCGAGCGCCGACAGCGGCGAGACGATGTCGATGCCGGCGTCCGCATCGTCGAGTTCCGGGAAGTGTGCGAGGTAGGCGTAGTCGCCGAGCAATCCTTCCGTCGCGTCGGCCTTCGGGCCGATCGCGGCGACCGACTCGACGGCGTCGGGATCGAGCGGGAGGACGTCGGCCTCGTCCTGTAAGAGCGTCACCGACTCGCGGGCGGCCCGCCGCGCGAGCGCTCGCTGGCCGTCGGTTTCGAAGACGTCGTCGACTGCATCGGGATCGACGGGATCGGCCTCGAACAGTCCCTTTCGGAACTTCGACCGGAGGACACGGCGGACGGACTCGTCGACCGTCTCCTCTGCGATTTCCCCGTCTTCGACGGCCGCGACGAGCTCCTCGTAGGCGTCGATGCTCGAGAGTTCGACGTCGATCCCCGCCTCGAGCGCCATGATCGCGGCCTCGCGGTCGTCGGCGGCGACCTCGTGCTCGCTGCGCAGTTTCGTGACCGTCCCGTAGTCGGCGACGACGACGCCGTCGAAGCCCCACTGCTTGCGTAGCAGTTCGGTGAGCAGATACCGGGAGCTGCCACAGGGAACGCCGTCGAGATCGTGATAGGCGTTCATCACGGATTCGGCGTCGCCCTCCTTCACGGCTGCCTCGAAGGGGAACAGGTGCTCACGGAGCGCTCGCGGGCCCAGCGAGACGGACGCGCGGTTCTTGCCGCCCGAGGGTGCGCCGTGACCGACGAAATGTTTGAGCGTCGCCGAAATCCCTGCCTCGTGGTCGTCGCCTTGTAGTCCCGACACGTACACGCAGGCCATCCGAGCGACGAGGTACTGATCCTCCCCGAAGGTCTCCTCGGTGCGCCCCCACCGGTGATCCCGCGCGAGGTCCAGTACCGGCGAGAGCGCGTGAACCGCGCCGATTGCTCGTAGCTGCTTGCGAATTTCGGTCGTGATCTCCTCGACTAGATCGGGCGACCACGTGCTCGCGAGCCCGATCGACTGCGGGAACGTCGTTCCGCCGGGGCCCATGTAGCCGCTGAGACACTCCTCGTGGGGCGTCGCCGGAATCCCGAGTCGGGTCTCGGCGAGGACCGCCTGGGCCGCGTTCGCGACTTCCGCAGCGTCGCGAGGCGAGAGGTTTCCCTCGCCGCCGATGCGGGTGATCTGGCCGGTGCCTTCGGCGAGGATCTCCTCTGCTTGTTTGTGATCGAACTCGCCATCGGAGAGCAGTTCCGAGGCGGGGATCGAGCCCAGTTGTGCAACTTTTTCCTCGAGGGTCATCCGCTCGAGCAGCTCTTCGGTGCGCCGTGCGGACGACAGCGACGGATCTCGATACGCCGGTCTGGTATCGTCTGGCATACCAATGGGCGTGTCATCCGTCGTGAAAAGTACTCCGGTCGTCACGATTCGAACGGACGACCGAGGGCGAGTCATTCTTGGGTACGACAGTCTCGTCGCGACTCGAGAAGCGGCTTGCGACGGGTCGACGACCGATAACCGTCCGTGATAACCATCGACAAAAGATTTATCAAATAAATCGTGATACTGTCGGCTCGGTGCGAGCCAATGACACAGCACAGACGCGCGTTTCTGCGCACGATCGGAGCGGGGAGTCTCGGCATCGCCGCGGGCACGGCGATCAGTAACACGGCCGCGGCAGCGACGGTCATCACAATGGAGGGCGGCGGTGCGGACATCTGGAGCACCGAAGACGCCTTCCACTACTACTATCAGTCGCTCACCGGCGACTTCGACGTCGTCGTCCACAGCCTCGGCGTCGAGAACACGGATCCGTGGGCCAAAGCAGGGCTCATGGTCCGGAACTCGTTGACAGCCGACGCGGCCAACGCGATGGTACGGCACCGACCGAACGGCGAAGCGTCGGTCCAGTGGCGACCCGATGCCGGTGCCGATTCCGATAGCATGGACGCGATCCAGGCGGACTGGCTCCGCCTCCGGCGCAGCGGCGAGACGATCGAGGCCTACGGCTCTCCCGACGGCGAAAACTGGACGGACCTCGGACAGCTCGGCGCAGACGACATCGCGCTCGCCGACGAGGTCTACGTCGGGCTGGCGGTCACGAGCCACAACGCCGGCACGCTCGCGACGGCGACGTTCAAGGACCTCGAGGGACTCTCGCTCGAGGCGATGACGAACCAGGATATCGGCGACGTCGAGGTCGCCGGAAGCGTCTCGACCGAGGAGGGCGTTCCCTTCGCCTCGACCGACGAGGCGACCGACGTTACGGCGGACGGCGTCACGCTTCACGGAACGCTCGACGACCTCGGCGGCGCCGACGCCGCCGACTGCTACTTCGAGTACCGCGAGGTTCCCAGAGAGTCCTGGCAGCGAACCGACGCACGGACGCTCTCGGAGCCGGGATCGTTCAGCGCCGAGGTTTCGGGGCTCGACACCCGTCGCTACTACGAATTCCGCGCGGCCGTCGAGGCCGGCGACGGGGATTCGGCCGTCGGCTCGACTGCACAGTTCGCGACGCCGAGCAGGTCGAACGGCTCCGGCGGCGACGGCGGACCGGAGAGCAAGTCGCACTTCGATCCGGACGACGGATTCGCGACCGCCGCCGAGTGGCTCGACGACGAGACGCCAGTCGTCACGGTCCGCGAACCGACGCGGCGTCAACTGCAGTCCGCGCTCCACGTCGACGGCCCTCGTCTCGTCGTCTTCGAGACCAGCGGCACGATCGACCTCGGCGCACGCACGCTCGAGATTCCGAACGACGAGTGTTACGTCGCTGGACAAACCGCGCCGTCGCCGGGGATCACGCTGATCCGCGGCGGGCTCTACGTGGAGGGCGACGACTGCGTCGTCCAGCACATCCGCGTTCGACCGGGCGACGCCGACCAGGACGTCGGCTGGGAACCCGACGCGCTTCACACCGGCGACGACACGGAAAACAACGTTATCGATCACTGCACCGCGACGTGGGGCATCGACGAGAACCTCTCGGTCGGCTACGACACGACGGATACGACCCTCTCGAACTGCCTGATCGCCGAACCGCTCGACGACGCGACCCACCCGAAGGGCCCCCACGGCTACGGGACCCTCGTCGGGGACGGCGCCGAGAACGTCGCCATCTTGGGCAGCGTGTACGCGTACAACGTCGACCGGAATCCGCGGCTGAAGGAGGGAACCCAGACCGTCCTCGTCAACAACCTCATCCACCACTACAAGGACGGCGTCTGGATGGACCCGGACACGAACGCCAGCATCGAAGGCAACGTCTTCGAGCAACCCCAGAGCGACCAGCCCAACGTCTTCGGGGACGGCGAGGCCTTCGTCGACGACAACATCCCGTACTGGGACGCCGACCGCGAGATGGTCGGCGACGGTATCACCGAACTCGAGGAACGGCCTCTCTGGCCCGATGGGATCGAGGCGATGCCGGCCGCGAAGACCCGGTGGCACAACCTCGCGAACGTCGGCGCACGACCCGCCGACCGAACCGAGCACGACTGGCGGCTCATCAAAGACGTCTGGACCGGCGACGGCGAACGGATCGACAGCCAGGAGGAGGTCGGCGGTTATCCGGACCTGCCCGAGAACACGCACGACCTGCGCGTCCCCGAGAGCGGGACCCGCGCGTGGCTCCGCTCGTGGACCCGTCGCGTCGAAGCCGGTCGGTCGCACGGGGCTGGCCGGTCGCCGTCGAAACCCGGTCGTCACGAGTAGCGGCCGCGGAACCGGAAGCAGCGTTAGATCGAACTCGAGACGCCCTATTCTTTCGCTCGTTGCGTTCGCGTACCGATCGCGATCGAAGCGCTCTACGCCGGAATCCGTTTGCAGGCGCATGCGCAGCGCGGACCGCGACAACCGTTCATACCGGATAAACGTTTAATATCCCGTGGCTGGATTCCCGACTATGGGACTGCTGCAATCCGCCTCGAGACTCCTGTTCGGGATCGACGTTCTCTTCTTGCTCCTGCTCGGGTTCTCGTTTCTCTACATCGAACCCGGAACGGGACCGTTCGTCGTGGCAACGCTAACGCTCGTTCCCATCGGCTTGACGCTCGTCGGCAGTCTCGTCGTGCTGTATACCGGTTGGGAGCCGTTCGACTAACCGGTCGGCGCTCGGATCGAACAGTCCTGATTCTATTAGAATATCCGTTATAGATGGGATACATTAATTAGGGTAGTCACATAACCATGTGTGCAACGATACCATGCCAAATATAGGTTGGCGAATCCGCCGAATCGGACAATCAGTGTTCACGCTGTGGGCGGTGCTGACACTGACGTTCGTCCTCGTGCGGCTGTTACCCGGCAATCCGATGGGCGCGATGATCGAGCAACTGATCAGACAGGGGGTTAATCCGGCTCGCGCCCGCGAGCT
This sequence comes from Halopiger aswanensis, assembly GCF_003610195.1. Classification (NCBI taxonomy): domain Archaea; kingdom Methanobacteriati; phylum Methanobacteriota; class Halobacteria; order Halobacteriales; family Natrialbaceae; genus Halopiger; species Halopiger aswanensis. The sequence goes on from NZ_RAPO01000004.1 coordinate 397,620, forward strand.
CGTTTCGATGCGGTTGAGCGTCGATCCGAACAAACCGATTCCGCTCGCGTACGTCGACTACATGGCCAACATGCTCCAGGGCAATCTGGGGATGTCGATGTACTACTCGGAGCCGGTCGTCGATATCATCGCGCGGGCGCTCCCCTGGACGCTGTTCGTGTTGAGCTGGTCGCTGTTCATCAGTTTCTTCCTCGGCGTCGTCGTCGGCGCGCTGATGGCCTACTGGGAGGGCGGCAAGCTCGACGTCGGGCTCACGTCGTGGGCGATCATGATGGGATCGATTCCCTACTACGTGCTCGCACTCCTGCTGTTGATCTTCTGTGCCTACCGATGGGGGATCTTCCCGACGAGCGGACGGCAGCCGACCGGCGTCCCGCCCGGGTTCAACTGGGCGTACATCTCGGGCATCGTGCACCACGCTGCGCTCCCGGTCCTGTCAATGTTGGTCGCCTCTGGGGTCGCCTCGCTCGGGATGCGCGGGAACAGCATCCGCGTCCTCGGCGAGGACTACCTCCGGGTCGCGCGGCTGCGCGGGCTCTCCGATCTGACGATCTCGACCCAGTACGTCGCCCGCAACGCCGTGCTTCCGATGTATACGGCGTTCCTGATCAGCATCGGCGAGATGTTCGGCGGCTCCGTGGTCTTAGAGCAGGTGTTCTCCTACCGCGGACTCGGCTGGTACATGCTTTCGGCGACCTACCAGCGCGACTATCCGCTGATGATGGGCATGTTCACCGTCATCACGATCGCCGTCGTCATCGCCCTGTTAGTCGCCGACCTCACGTACTCGTTCGTGGACCCGCGAGCGGGAGGGCAGGAGAGTGAATCGTACTGAACTGCGGGCGGCCGGACCGCCGGCCCCCGTCCGACGGCCCTCGAGGGCGATCGATCTCGAGGCTCGCTCGAAACGCCAGCAAAGGACGTCACACATGACTCAGGTTACGACTCGCACCCGGCCGCGTGACTCGAGCGCGGCCGAGACGGAGGTGGACAGATGACGAACGAGAGCGACGAGCCGACGGCCCCAGGCGACGGTGCCGACCCGTTCGCCGACTGGGAGGATCCGGACCGGAACGCGGACGCACGGACGGACGGCGGCAACGTGAGTTCCCCGTTCGAAGTCGTCTCGGAGTACGAGGAGTCCCGTGGCGACCGGCTCCGGAAACTGTACGATACCTACGTCTACGCGCCGATCGCCATCATCTGGCGCGACTGGCGGGCGCGGATCGGCTTCTCCATCGTGCTGTTTTACCTCCTGATGGGGATCGTCGGCCCGTACCTGATCGATCCGACGCAGGTGGCGGAGGGGCCGGCGCTGGTCGAACCGTTCCAGAACTGGGAGTACCCCCTCGGGACGGACAACATGGGTCGCGACCTGCTGTCCCAGACGGTTCACTCGACCTCGACGATCCTCAAGATGATCGCGTCGGGTGCGCTGGTTACCGTCGCCGTCGGCACGCTCATCGGCGGAGTCGCCGGGTACAAGGGCGGCACGACCGACACTGTCTTGAGTTCGATCACCGACGTGTTCATCAACCTGCCCGGCTTCCCGCTGGTGATGATCCTGGCTGCGCTGCTGCCCGTCGGCGAGAACCCCTACATGGTCGGCGTCCTGCTGAGCGTCGGCGCGTGGGGCGGCCTCGCGCGGGCGATCCGATCGCAGGTGCTGACGATCCGCCACGAGTCCTACGTCGAGGCGGCCCGCGGCATGGGCATTCCGACCCACCGCATCGTCTTCAAGGAGATCATCCCGCAGCTGATGCCGTACGTGGTGATCAACCTCACCAACGCTGCCCGGCGCGTCATCTTCGAGGCCGTTGCGCTGTACTACCTCGCAATCCTGCCGTTCTCGTCCTCGAGTCTGAACTGGGGGGTCATGCTGAACCAGGCCTACCAGGAGGGCGCCCACTACACGGCGGGCGCGCTCCACTGGTTCCTCGTTCCGATGGCGACGATCATCGGCATCTCGATCGGCCTCATCTTGCTCGGTCAGTCGCTCGACCGCGTCTTCAACCCGCGCGTCCGTGCCCGCCACGAGAAAACGACCGGCGAGGGCGGTGAGCCCGACGCCGACGAACCGAACGAACAGAACACGAACGTCGTTGGTGGAATCTAACGAGCCATGACCGTTTCACAAACCTCACAACCCGACCTCGACCGCAGTATCGAGACGACAGACCCGATTCTCCAAGTGCGGAACGCGTCCGTCACGTTCGACATGAACCGCGGCCAGTCGCGGGTCCTCGACGACGTCGACATCGACATCGAACGCAACGAGGTCCTCGGCATCGTCGGCGAGAGCGGTAGCGGCAAGTCGATGCTCGCGTCGGCGCTGCTCGACGCCGTCGTCGATCCGGGGCTGCTCAGCGGCGAGATCACGTACCGTCCACCCGACGGCGACCCGATCGACGTCCTCGACCTCGACAAAGACGAACTCAAGGAGTTCCGCTGGGAGGAAGTGTCGATGGTCTTCCAGGGGGCGATGAGCTCGTTCAACCCCGTTCGGAAGATCCGCACCCACTTCGTCGAGACGCTGAGCGCGCACGATTACAACGTCGAGGAGGGGATGCGACGCACCCGCGGCATCCTCGAGGATCTCTACCTCGATCCCGATCGCGTCCTCGAGAGCTATCCGCACGAACTCTCCGGCGGGATGAAACAGCGCGCGCTGATCGCCCTCTCGCTCGTCCTCGAGCCGGAAGTGCTGGTGATGGACGAGCCGACCGCGGCGCTGGACCTGCTGATGCAGCGCTCTATCATCTCGCTGCTCGAGGAGATCAAGACGCAGTACGATCTGACGATCGTGTTCATTACGCACGACCTGCCGCTGGTCGCGGACATCGCCGACCGGGTCGGCGTCCTGTACGCCTTCGAATTCGTCGAACTCGGGCCGACGGACGAGATTCTCGAGGATCCGGCGCATCCGTACACGCGACTGCTCCTCAAGTCGACGCCGAACCTCGCCGCGCCGATCGAATCGATGCGTCCGGTGGAGGGGAGCGCGCCGGATCCGGTGAGCGTTCCCACGGGCTGTTCGTTCCATCCCCGGTGTCCGATCGGCGACTCGGCGTGCGAGGCCGACGCACCCGGGCCGTACGACGTCAACGACGACCATCACGTCCACTGTCACTACTGGGAGGAGGCCATCGAGACGATTTCGATGGAGACCGAGGTCCAGTCCGCGGACGACCGGATCGGGATGGCGGACTCGAGCGTCGCCGCGCGCTCGCGCTCGTCGCGAACCGGCGAGCCGGTCGTCTCGCTCGACGACGTCGAGGTCCACTTCGAGACGGAAGGCGGCTTCCTCGACGTGTTCTCCGACCCCGATGTCGTCAAGGCCGTCGACGGCATTTCGTTCGACATCTACGAGAACGACGTGGTCGTCCTCGTCGGCGAATCCGGTTGCGGAAAGACGACGCTCGGGAAGACCGCCATCGGGCTCCAGGAGCCGACCGGCGGCAGCGTCCGCTACCGCGGTCACGATATCTGGGACGTGAAGGCAAACGGTAGCGACGAGACCAGCTGGGCGGAGATCCGCCGGTCGCTACAGATCGTCCACCAGGATCCCGGCAGCGCGCTGAACCCCAACCGTCGCGTCCGCCAGTCGCTCGAGGAACCGCTCAAGCGCTGGAACAAGGAACTCGACGGCAACGACCGAAAGCAGCGGATCCTGAGCCTGCTCGAGCACGTCGGGATGACGCCGCCGGAAGATTATATCGAACGCTACCCCCACCAACTGTCGGGTGGCGAGCAACAGCGCGTCGCCCTGATCCGCGCGATGTTGATGAATCCGGAGGTCATCCTCGCGGACGAACCGGTCTCGGCGCTGGACGTCTCCCTGCGCGTCGAGATGATGGACCTGATGATCAAGCTTCAGGACACCTTCGACACCTCGTACCTGTTCGTCTCGCACGACCTCTCGAACGCCCGCTACATCACCGAGAAGACGGGCGGTCGGATCGGCGTCGTCTACCTGGGCGAACTCGTCGAGATCGGGCCGCCGGAACAGATCATCCGCAACCCGCAACACCCCTACACGAAGGCGCTGCGGTGGGCGACGCCGGAACTCGATCCCGAGGAGGAGCGAGCCGAGGAAGCGCCGATCCGCGACATCGACATCCCCGACCCGACGAATCCGCCGAGCGGCTGTCGCTACCACACCCGTTGTCCGGAGGCTCGGGAAGTCTGCCGGACCGAACGACCGGACGCGTACAGCGGGTCCGACGACGAGCTCCACGAGGTGACGTGTTTCCGCGCGGTCGAGGACCACGAGTACTGGGACAGCGAGCCGATCACTGACGACGGAGACGCGGCCGAGTAACGAAGCCGGCCGTCGTTCGGTTTCCCGGCGCCCGTTCTCCGGTGACGGGCGGTAGCGAGGACATCGAACCGTCTCGAGGGACTGCTCGAGTACCGCGAAGCGACGCGTCTCGCCGGTTCTGTGTGGCATTGTCGGCCTTCGATTCTCTCGCATTGTGACTGATGATTAATTATATATACCTCCATTATCAATTGGGTGGTATGCCAGATCCTACCAATCGGTATAGCAGCGCACGGAGTCGGCGAGACGTCCTCAAGGCTGGTGCGGTCGGTGGCACTGCACTAATCGCGGGCTGTAGTGGCGGTGGCAACGGAAACACCACTGAAAACGGCGGTACCGGCGGCGGTGGTGGCGGCGACGATTCGCGACTCACCTACTTCGATCCGGTCGGCGATCCGCCGGGGCAGCGCCACTTCAACCCGTGGAACCCCTCACAGACCGGCTGCTGGCATCCGGGCGCGAACGTCTTCGACCGGCTCGCGATCCACTCGCCGGCGACCAACGAGGCGTTCCCCATCATCGCCGATAGCTGGGAGATGACCGACGACACGACGCTCGAGACGGAACTGAGCGACGAGTGGACGTGGCACAACGGCGATCCGGTCGTCGCACAGGACTGGGCGATGCAGTGGGAGATGGAGATCGCCATCTCGACGGCCGGCGACGGCGACAACCCGACGCCGATGGACGAAATCGAGGTCGTCGACGATCACTTCCTGCGGATCCACCTGAACACGGAATTGTCGGAAATCTTCGCCGTTCAGAACACGATCGGCTGGTACCACGGCGACATCGGTCGCGGCATTTACACTAAGCACGACGACGATCAGTGGAGCCAGTGGCACGAGCAACTGCTGAACTCGGAGGGCGACGAACTGGACACGGTCATTGAGGAGATCACGACCTCGAGCTATCCCAGCGTCGAGGACGCGATCGGGCAGGGGCCGTTCCAGGTCTCGGAGGTCGGGGACGATATCATTCTCATGGAGAAGTACGAGGATCACCCCCGGGCTGACGACATCAACTTCGACGAGTTCGAGCTGTGGGTGTCCGGCGACGTCGGCGAGCGCGTCCAACCGTACGCCAACGGTATCGTCGACGCCGTTCCGGGTGGGTATCCGGTTCCGGAGAATCAACGGAACCAGCTTCCCGACACCCACTCCCTGTACCGGGAGGCGCGGACCGCAAACTCCCTGATTTGCTTCAATTGTGGCCACGAGGTGGAGGGCTACGATTCCGCGGTCTCGAACGCGAACGTTCGAAAGGCGATCGCCCACATTTACGACAAGCAACAGACCGAAGGCCTCCTACAGGGCGTCAAGAAACTGTTCGACGGCCCGCCGTGTCGGATTCCGGGGCCGACGATCGAGGAGGGAAGCCACCCCTCCACGGAGTGGATCCAGGACTTCCCCCGGTACGGCCAGAACGACACCGAGCGCGCGGCGGAACTGCTCCGCCAGGAAGGGTACGAGCAGGACAGCGGCGAGTGGCTGACCCCCGACGGCGAACGCTTCGAGATCAACATCCTGAATCCGGCCGAGCAGGAGCACCTGCAGGTCCTCATCCAGAACCTGCAGGACTTCGGGATCGCGGTCGAAGCCGAGAACGTCGACGACGCGACGATGAACGAGCGGCGACAGAACGGCGAGTACGACATCATCCCCGACGGCTCCTCGGCCAACGGCGTCTTCGCCATGTGGTCGCCCGGCCTGATCGTCGACTGGATCTCCCAGCTTACCAACTACGAACCCGAGGCCGAGATCCCGATGCCCGTCGGCGATCCCGAGGGTTCCAGCGGGACGAAGACGATCAACATCGCCGACCACGTCCAGCAGTGGATGACCACCGACGACGAAGAGTACCACAAGGAGCTGACGTGGTGGTGGAACCAGACGCTGCCCGAGTACGAGGCGCTGTACGAACCCGACGCCGCCGCGCTCAACACGGCGCACTTCGAGTTCGACGGCGTGCCGGACACGATCGTCGACGGCGTCGACGACGCGCTGTACATCGCGCCCAAGCTCGAGGAGGGAACGCTGCGATACAAGGAGTAACCGCCGATCTGACGACCGCACGAACCGTCCCGTCCGACCGTAGCCCGCCTACTGCGAACGTCGCTCGATCGTGATGGCGTCGTAGAAGCGGGCAACTTGCGATTCAGCGAACTCCGTTTTTCGCGTCCGACTCCGAACGTCGCTCCGAGCCGCCGGTACGTCTCTCAGTTCGTCCCGGCTGCTGCGCGCTTGATCGATATCACCCCACGTTCCGGTCAGACGGGTCCACTGTTCGATTGGGCTCCCTGCAGGTCGGTCCGATCAGGACAGCGAGTCCCACTCGAGACCCTTGCCGACGGCCGCGAGTCCGCCGTCGACCTCGAGGTTCGTGCCGGTGATAAACGAGGCCTCGTCCGACGCTAGAAACCGAATGGCGTCGGCGACTTCTCGCGGCGCTGCGGCGCGTTTCAGGATCCCTGGGCCGTCGGCGTGGGGCGCTGTCTTCTCGTCGAAGAACGCTTCCGCCTCGTCTTCGTCGTCCGGCAGGTGGTAGTCGGTGATGACCCAGCCGGGCGAGACGGCGTTGACGCGGATTCCATCGGGTGCGTGGTCACAGGCCATGTCTTTCGTCATCGAGACGAGCGCACCTTTCGTGGCATCGTACTGGGACCAGTCGGGCCGCGCGACCTCGGCCCCGTTCGAAGCCACGTTAACGATCGCGCCGCCGTCCATGTACGGAATCAGGTGTTTCGCACAGAAGGCCGCGCCCTCGAGGTTCACGCCGAGGATCCGATCCCAGCTTTCCGCGTCGGCCTCGGTGACGGGCCCGGGATCGACGCGAATGCCGGCGTTGTTGACCAGTACGTCGACCCTATCGAAGCGGCCGACGACGGTTTCTGCCATTTCCTCGACGGCGGATTCGTCGGCGACGTCGGTTTCGATGCCGATCGCCGCCTGGCCGGTCCGCTCCGTTACGTCCGCGGCGGTCGCCTCGGCCGCATCGCCGTCCCAGTCGACAGCGGCGATCGACGCGCCCGCTTCGGCGAGTCGGAGACAGGTTGCTTCGCCGATTCCCGCACCGCCGCCAGTGATGACGGCGACCGTATCTGCCAGTGTCTCTGACATACGATCTCACACATCGGTGCGTCCAATAATAGCTTCGGCGCTCGCGCCGACTATGGGACGAGCGTGAGCACTGCACAGCGATCCACGGCACCCGAACACCGACTGCGGGCGTTGCAACAGCGTGTCGACCTCGCTCGAGTTGCCACTGACGGGGTCACCGGTCCAGTTGGCGACTGCGAGGAACGGCTCCGTGGCAGTTCACTGGTACGACCACCAGACGATCGCGTACGCCGTCGCCCCGACGATCGTCAACGCCGTTCCCCAGACCGCGAATATCGCTGCCCACACGCCTGTCTGGATGATAAACCCGGTGAGGAGTAACAGAACCCCCATTGCGAGGATAACCAGCGATACCGAGTTCTGGATGAGTCCGAGCCCCTGCCGGACCGGTTCTGGGACGGGCGCTCGTTGGATCGTCGACATTGTATCCGTTACTACGTCATTCCGATATAAATTGATTGGGGAACGATACCGATTACCGTGGCCCAGCCGTCGCAACTGAACGCTGAACCCGAACGCAGCGAGTAGACGAGCGGACGGTCACTCCGGCGGCGCGTCCCACTCCTCGCCGTCGTCCTGCGGGTCGTAGCCGATCCGTGCTCGGGCGTGCTCGAGGTCGAACCACCGCCGCCGGTTATCGCTGACCCCGTGGAAGATGTCGAACGATACGTCGTCGTCCTGCAGACAGCAGTCGATCTGGTGGGCGAAGTCCCGACGCGACTGCCACATCGCCTTCATCCGTGCGACCCAGCGCTCGTACTCGTCGCTGCCGCGCTCCCAGTTGCCCTCGTCGACGCCCTGCTCGGCGTCCCCGTAGGGGTGGTCGTACTCGCTCGAGTTGACCGTACAGATCCGGAGCGCATAGAACTGCGTCGGGTACTCGTAGTCCTCGACGTAGTACCGGCCGAGGTCCTCGCCGAAGCTCTTCGAGGCGCCGTAGTAGGAGTCGGGCCGCACCGGATCGGTGTGATCGAGCACGAGGTCGAAGTCGGGCTCGTAGATCTCGGGGGCGAACTCCTCCTCGTACATCCCCATCACGTGGTTGGTCGAGCCGAAAATGATCGACTCGACTTCCGCCTCGCGTGCGGCCTCGAGGACGTTGTACATGCCGATAACGTTGGGCTCGAAGACGTCGTGCCAGTCGCCGTCCGTGCTGGGGAACGCGGCGAGGTGGACGATCGCGTCCTGTCCCTCGCAGGCGTCCCGAAGCGTCTCGTAGTCGCTGATATCGCCGACGACGGTGTCGTAGCCGCCGTAGGGATGATCGTCGGGACGGTCCGAACGGTTGTAGTAGGTGAAGTTGTACTCCTCGCGGTCGTGCAAGTGGTCGATGATCGCCGTGCCGCAGCGACCGTACGCGCCGGTCACAAGGACGTCCATACCAGTTATCCGACGGGTATGCCTATTAAATTGATGGGTTCAACGGAGTCGACAGCACCTCCTGAGTCCGCTATTCGTCGGCGCGGTACGTCGCCAGCGCGTCCTCGTCGATCGAGATTCCCAGTCCCGGCTCTTGGGGAACCTCGAGCGTGCCGCCGGCCGGGTCGAACGGTGCCTCGAGCAACTCGCTGCGCAGCGGGTTGGTGCTGCGGTCGAACTCGATCAGCATCGGCTCCGGCACGTTCCGGGTGTGGGGGTAGTCCGAGACGCTGGCGGCGAACTGGATCGCGGCGGCCATGCCGACGGCGCTGTTCCAGATGTGGGGTCTGACGGCGACGTTCTCCGTCGAGGCCATGTCGGCGATCAACCGGGCCTCGGAGAGCCCGCCGCAGCGCCCGAGGTTCGGCTGGACGATGTCGACCTGCCGGTCGTCGATCAGGCGCTTGAAATCGAACCGGCCGTAGTGGGCTTCCCCGGCCGCCAGCGGCACGTCGACCTTCGCCTTCACGTCGCGGTAGCCCGACGGGTTCTCCGGCGGCACCGGCTCCTCGATCCAGGCGACGTCGTACTCGGCTATTCGCTTCGCCGTCTTGATCGCCTGATGGGGCCGGTAGTTCCCGTTCATGTCCACCATGAGCGTGCCGTCATCGCCGAGAATTTCGCGGGCGACACGGACCCGTTCGACGTCAGTCTCGGGATCCGCGCCGATCTTGATCTTGGCCGCGGTAAAGCCCTCTTCGACCGCCTCGCGGATCGGCTCCTCGAGCGGTCGGTCTTCGGCCGTGTAGTACATCGTCGAGGCGTAGGGGGTCAGCGTGTCCCGCTCGCGGCCGCCGAGCAGCCGGTGGATCGGCCGGCCGACCGACTTTCCGATGATGTCCCAGCAGGCGACGTCGATCGCGCTCAGCGCGCTCTGGACGAAGACGTCGCCGCCGAAGTGGTACGGATCAGTGTAGGAGCCGTCGGCCAGCGACTCGACGTCGAACGGATCCATGCCGACTACGTCGTCCCGGAACAGTTCGTCGATCGTGGCGGCGGCGATCTGTCCGGGTGCGAACGCCTCGCCCCAGCCGACCAGTCCGTCGTCGGTCTCGAGGCGGACGAGCGTAGTTGCACGGGTGCGACCGAATCCGCGGGCGTCGCCGAGACCGCGGCCTTCGGGTAACTCGTGTTCGAGCGGAATCGTCTCGAGTGACGTGATTTCCATGTGCTACCGAGTGGCGCCCGCCCCGAAATAGCTTGCGCTGAGGCGGCGCTCTCGTCGTCGATGTGTTCTGGACGGTCGCCTCCGAGACTGCGGGCTGAGAGTGGCCTGCTCCGGTTTGTCGAGGAAGCATTTCAGTTAGCGAAACGTAGTGTCGCTCGATACTCCTCGACGTTCTCGAAACGACGTTACACGCTTCATCAGCACACCGTTCTCCTGTGTCTCAACGTTCGGAAGAAGACGCCCTCTCGAACACTCCTCGACGAACTCCTTGAAATGCCCCACATCCGGAACGCAATCGATCCATTCAGTCGATTTCTGGTTAGCCGCTCACTATCTCTCGAACTCTCCCGTTAGCGAAACCGCCGTTTCTGTACCATCATCTTCTCAGTGTGGCGTATGCGATTCTAATACCAGTTCCGAAATTTTCGAAAAGCGCTCGTGGCATTCGACGCCGGCCGTTAACGATCGCATCTTGCAGTGCTGGTGTAGGGTCCTCAAATATGCCGCGACCATGGCCAACGCAAATACGCGCGGGATTCAACGAAAGAAGGGAGCGCGGAGGGTTCAGTCTTGCCAACAAGGGAGCCCCGAGACGCTCCTCACCGACGAGATAGTACGGAGCAGTTCCCAGCGTATCTGGAATGTAGAGCGTGCGACCGGAGTCGTGATAGAGGATCGCCTCCCCAAATCCTGGAACCAACTGGCGGTGAAAGATTCGTACGTCGGCATCGGGAAGATCATCTGCATATCGCTCGACCGTGCCGGTCACTTGCGCCCCAACGTTGGGCATTCCGGCTGGGATGTAAATCGGGACGTCGTACCGCTCAGCGAAGTGGTTGGCATCACGAGTATGCCAACTCGAACAGATTGCAACGCCGACGACCTCGCCGAGTTCTGCAATACGGTCGTGGATGCCCGGTGAGTCGAGTGGGTCAACGATCCATACACCATTGTCGAAAGCAAACGCGTGACTCGCGCGCATTGCGCTCTCGTCCGGATGTGCGAACCAGCCAAAGCCACTATCCCACGAATCGATGAGCTCGAAGCCCTTCGATTCGCGGCGATCTATCACGCGATTGCCTCCCATAACGCCTCTTCTCGTATAATTCTCTTAAGAGTTTGCGCTTACGGTGGTTCGAGGAAGCGGATTTCGACAGAGCCGTTTGTTCTTCACTCATCCGGGTCGGGGTGTACCCAGCGTCCGCCGTGGGCTCGACGACGCGAACTCGCGGCACCGATGCTTCTATAGGGCTGTCCGTTCTCGGTACCGCCCGTACTCAAATGCCGTCAGCACCGATTACAGTCCACCTAATCGGAGACTCGACTGCCGCCGAGAAAGAGCCAGACGCCCGCCCCGAAACGGGCTGGGGAACCCCGTTCGCCGAACGATTCGAGGACTCGGTGACGGTCAAGAATCACGCCCGTAACGGGCGCAGCACCCGCACCTTCCTCGAGGAGGACCGCTGGCAGCCCGTGGTGCGCGACTTGACCGAGACGCACTACGTGTTCATTCAGTTCGGTCACAACGACGAGGTCCCATCCAAGGAACAGTACACACCCCCGGACGCGTTCGTCGCCAACCTCGAGAAGTTCGTCGACGAAACGCGTGATTGCGGGGCGAACCCGGTGTTACTCACGCCCATCGCGCGTCGCCACTTCGACGAGGCGGGCGAGCTGGAAGATACCCATCGGGAGTATTCGGAACTGACGCGCACCGTCGCCCAGGAGCACAACGTCCCGCTCATCGACGCGGACGAACGGAGTCGGTCGCTCCTGCGCGAACTGGGCCCCGACGAATCGAAATCGCTCTTCCTTCACCTGTCGCCGGACGAGCACCCGAACTATCCCGACGGCGTGACCGACGATACGCACTTCAGCGAGGAGGGCGCTCGACGGATGGCCGACCTGGTACTCGAGGGGGTCGATGACCTGGAGCTCGAGTTAGCCGCTCACGTCGTCCGGTACGATCGGTGACCGCCATCGGCAGTACGTTTAAGCGTGTGGTCGTCCGTAACACGGATGAGAAATGCCAGCGACTAGCTTACACGATCGGTTTCGAGACGTCGCCTTCACGACGGCCGTCCCGTTCACCGAGGACCGGACGGCCGTTCGCGACGACGCGCTCGCGGACAACGTCTCGCGGCTGTACGAGGCGGGCGCACGGCTGTTCATCCCGTGCGGGAATACCGGCGAGTACTACGCACTGACCGACGACGAGCGGGTCGACGTCGTCGAGACCCACGTCGCGGCGACCGGCGATGAGGCGACGATCGTCGGCGGCGCTGCGGGGAACGTTCCCGAAGTGACCGCCCTCGCGAACGCCTACGAAGATGCCGGCGCCGACGCGGTCATGGTGATGCACCCCGATCACACGTACGCGCACGAGTCGGGGCTCCTCGAGTACTACGACCGGATCTGTGATGTAACCGATCTCGGGGTCGTTATCTACAAGCGTGGCCCCGAACTCACCCGAGACGTGCTCGTCGAACTGAGCGAGCGCGAGGAGGTCGTCGCGATTAAGTTCGCCGTCGACGATCTCAAGGAGTTCTCCCAGACCGTCGACGACGCCGACGGCGACGTGACGTGGCTCAACGGCATCGCCGAACGGTACGCTCTCTCGTTCGCGATCGAGGGCGCCGAGGGGTATACGACCGGCGTCGGCAACTTCGTTCCCGAGGTGACGCTCGAACTCTACGACGCGATCGAAGCCGAGGAGTGGGACCGCGCCCGCGACCTCCAACAGCTGTTGCGCCCGCTCGAGGACATCCGGGAGGAATCCGGGACCGAAAACGACCTCGCGGCGGCGAACAACGTCCCCGTCGTCAAGTACGGGATGGACCTGGCGGGCTACGAGGGCGGCCCCGTTCGCCGCCCGCTCGTCGAACTCGCCGCCGACGACAAGGCTCGCGTCGAGGACCAGTACGCGACAATCGACGCGACTGAGCTGCACTAATCGGCTCTCTCGGACGCAGCGTCCTCGCATAACCCGTCGTCCTCGAAACCCGTCGTGCTCGAGACGACGTCCTTCTCACGGGTCGAAATTCGCCTATTTCTTCCCACATCCCGACTAAATATTCCCCTGTAGGGAACAAATTCGCCGGAGCAATGCGGGACGTCCATCGCTCGCGGTCACTCGATCCAACCGAAACGTCGCTCGAGCGCTCGCTTACTGGTCGTGATTGTCATTCATTCACACGCATTTGTTCCCGTACGGCGAATCAATGCTGTGGGGGCTGGGAACGAGCAATTATGGCCATTTGGCGGATGGAATCGGTGAACGATCGCTCCAAACGGGTCGGTTCTATCGGTTTTTCCAGCAATATCTTACGTCCGTACGACTGTAACGTTCGCTGGTCGGGAACAGTCGATCGACACCCGCGCTATCGTGGTGTTGTGATGGCGGTCTATCAGTAGCATCGCCGTCGACGAATGTCGTCAGCGGACCCGTCTCGGCAATCACAGAGCCGAATCTTTTTCACGATTACCGACGAGTCCACGTCGTATGACGCTGCAGATCACGGTCTGGAACGAGAACGTCCACGAGCAGGAGAGCGAGGACGTCGCCGAACGGTACCCGAACGGTATCCACGGCGCCATCGCCGACGCCCTCGAGGCCGAGGGTCGAACCGTCCGAACGGCGACGCTGCAGGAACCGGAACACGGACTCACCGTAGACGTCCTCGCCGAAACCGACGTCCTCGTCTGGTGGTCCCACTGCGCGAACGACGAAGTCAGCGACGAGGTCGCCCAGCGCGTCGTCGACCGCGTCCACGAGGGTATGGGGTTCGTCCCCGTCCACTCCGGGAAGAACTCGAAGCCGTTCAAGCAACTGATGGGGACGACCTGTAACATCAAGTACCGCCACGGCGGCGAGACGGAGCGGCTCTGGGTCGCCGACCCCGGGCACCCGATCGCCGACGGGCTCCCCGAATCGTTCGAGGTGCCGTCGACGGAGATGTACGGCGAACCCTACGACGTTCCGGAGCCCGACAGAACCGTCTTCATTTCGTGGTTCGAGGGCGGCGAGGTGTTCCGCTCGGGCATCTGTTATCGACGCGGCCGCGGGCGCATCTTCGCGTTTCGGCCCGGCCACGAGGAGTATCCGATCTTCTACCAGGACGAGATTCGGCAGGTACTCGACAACGCCGTCGACTGGGCTGCTCCGACCGAGGGAAGCGACGCAGTGTGGGGCGAGGTCGAACCGATCGAGGAACTCGACGGCGGGCACTGACCCGCGTCGACCCACTCGCTGAACGTCCCCAGTTCGGGCCTGCGCGACTGGATCGACCAGTGGGCCCTCGCTGTCGAGGACCCGAACGCCAGTCCGCCGTAGCGAATCGACGCGGAACGAACGACCGCGGCTGCGGCGTAGCGACTACTGATTGGTCGCGGCGAGGGTGAGCGACTGCCGCTCACCGCTCGCCGACGCTGCCGTCCGCTCGGTGACCGGGCGAGCGATCGAAGCCGAGGTTCGTTCCGGCACGGTCGCGGACACGTTCCTCGTCGATTTCGACGCCGAGACCCGGTCCGTCGGGAAGCTCGAGATAGCCGTCGGTCGGCTCGAAAATCTCGTCGTTTTTGACGTACGCCAGCGCGTCCGCATCGTCGAGGATCACCTGCTCTTGGATCAACGCGTTCGGCGCAGCCGCGTCGACGTGCAGCGACGCCGCCAGCGCCACCGGGCCGATCGGGCAGTGCGGCGCGATCGAGGCGTCGTACGTTTCGGCCGCGTCGGCGATCTTTTTCGTCTCGGTGATGCCGCCCGCGCTCGAGACGTCGGGCTGGACGATATCGACGGCGTCCGCCTCGAGGAGCGGCCGGAAGTCCCACCGCGTGTAGAGCCGTTCGCCCGTCGCGATCGGAACCGTCGTCGCCTCGGCGACCCGCTCGAGTTCTCGGTCCTGCTCCGGCGTCACCGGTTCCTCGATGAACATCGGATCGAACGCCTCGAGCGCCGTCGCTAGCCGGCGAGCCATCGCCTTCGAGGCGCGGCCGTGGAAATCGAGCGCGACGTCGACGTCGGGGCCGACCGCATCGCGAACCGCGCCGACGATCTCGCGTGCTCGCTCGACGGTCGCAGGTGTGTCGACCGGCTCGAGGCCGTCCGTCGGCACGAGTTTGACGGCGTCGTAGCCGGCCTCGACGTGCTCTCGAGCCTCTTCGGCTGCGGCGGCCGCCGGGTCGGACACGTCCTCGCCGTGGGCCCTGACGTGGTGATAGAGCCGAATCCGGTCCCTGGCCGCGCCGCCGAGGAGGTCGTAGACCGGCATCCCGGCTGCTTTCCCCTTCAGGTCCCACAGCGCTTCGTCGATGCCGGCGATGGCGCTCATGTGGACCGGGCCGCCCCGGTAGAAGCTGCTCCGGTACATCGCCTGCCAGAGATACTCGATGCGGCTGGGATCCTCCCCGAGGACGTACTGGTACATCAGCTGGTCGACCGCGTTCCGCGTCGCCGGTTCGCTGTCGCCCGCGAAGTGCCACTTGGTGTAGACCTCGCCCCAGCCGACGCGACCGTCGCTCGTCTCGAGTTTGAGGAACTGCCACCGCGGCGGCACCGCGAAGAGCTCGTAATCGGTTACGCGCATTCGACCGGTGATGGGACCGGTCGGCCCTTGAACGTACCGCCGTCGGTATGTCGGCCGTGAAACATAACCGAAAATGTAAGTACGTGCTGATCGCACTGTTTCATCGTAACACATGAGCATGAAGTTCGGAATTTTCCCCGTCGAGGGCGGACAGTCGTGGGACGGCGTCGTCGAGCACTGTCAGCTCGCCGAAGACGTCGGCTTCGAGTCCTGCTGGGTCAACGACCATCAGGCGACCGAAGGCGAGAACTACTGGCCCTCGCCGCTAACGCGGCTGACCAGCATCGGTACCGGCACCGAAGAGCTCGAGCTGGTTACGTCGGTGTTGATCCTGCCGCTGTACCACCCGTTGCACGTGGCACAGCGAGCGGCGATGCTCGACAACATCTCCAACGGGCGACTCACGCTGGGCGTCGGTCTCGGTTACGTCGAGGAGGAGTTCGAGGCGTTCGACGTTCCAATGGACGAGCGTGCTGGGCGAATGATCGAGGGATTGCGCTTCCTCGATGAATTCCTCTCGTCGGACCAACCTATTACCTTCGAGTGTCCGTTCTTCTCGGTGGAGGACTGGCAGCCGCTCCCGCCGACGGTCCAGCAACCCCGTCCGGATCTCTGGGTCGGCGGCTGGGGCGACAAACAGATCGCCCGCTCGGTGAAGTTCAGCGACGCCTGGGTGCCAGGCGTCGTCGCCGACCTCGGCATCGTCGAAGATCGAAAGGAACAGCAGCGCGAGCACATCGCAGACACCGACCAGAGCTGGGAGGAAATCGAACACCCGCTGATGCGCGAGGCGGTCATCGCCGAAACCGAGGAAGAAGTGATGGAACGCAAGGAGTACGTCCACCGGACCTACATCGACGAGTACGGCGGCGAGTTCTCGCATCCGCTGATGACGGCCGATTCCGTCGAAGACTTCGAGGAACTTGCTGACGACCGGTTCATCTACGGGACGCCCGAACAGATCGTCGAGCAAATCACGTCGATCCAAGAGCGGTTCCCGCTGGACCACCTCGCGCTCCGCTTCCATCACTCGGGTATGCCGAAGGACCTCGTCGAGGATCAGATCCGGCTGTTCGGCGAGGAAGTTATCCCCGAGTTCGAGTAGCGACGAGGGCCTTTGCCGGTTATCACTTACAGCCTGGCGTCGACGAACGGCCACACGGCATCCGGATAGAACCGGTGGACGCCCGAGGCGACGGTCAGGTCGCACGCATCGACCGCGTCGGCCGCCGCGTAGATCTCCGTCAGTTCGTCGAACGCCCGTCTCGTTCCCTCGACGGGAAAAATCGGATCCTCGTCGCCGGTGACGACCGCGAGCGGCCGCGGGGCGATCGCGCCCGCAACGTCCCACATCTCGCCGACGCGGCGGATCCCGGGGACGTAGTTACACTCGCAGTGGTCGATGGCGACGATCGACGCGTCGAACGTACAGAAGTACGAGTTCAGCGCAACCGGTGCCAATCGATCGTCGAGCGCCGCGGCGAACATGGCGGCCGCGGCTCCGCCGGAGTGGCCGACGATACCGATCCGCTCGGCGTCCAGCACCGATCGGCGTTCGACGAACTCGAGCAACTGCAGGATATCCCAGACTCGTTCGCCGGCCAGCGTCCGCCCGAACAGTTGTGCGACCTTCTGCAGTCGGGTACACGATCGGTAGCCGTCGGCGTCGGGTTCCGGCCCGGCGAGGTCGCCGAACGCGCGCATATCCGGTGCAAGGGCCGCGTAGCCCCTGTCCACCGCTTGGCGTGCAAAATCCCGCCGCTCCTCGGCGATCTCGGGTCGATCCGCGGGGATCTCGCCGACGGTGAGCGCCCGCCCGTCCTCGCAGTGGCCGTGAATCGCGAGCACGACCGGATACGGCGGCTCGCTCGCCTCGGGAAGCAGAAGGTCAAATGGAACGCGAAAGTCGGGTTCCGTCCGGATCTGCCACGTCTGGCGCTCGTACCCGTCTTTCGTTTCGGTTGTGAGACGTTCCGGAGCGGGGTCGGACGATCCGGTCGCCCGAATCGCGGGGAGGCCGAGTACCGACGCCAATTCTTTCTGGATAGCGTCTTGCCAGGCCGCAAACGCGACGCCGGTTTGCCCCTCGTAACCGTACTCGCGCGTCGTCCCTCCGTTGAGTCGCTCGAGGTACTGTTTCATCTCGTGGGACGCTGTCATTCTGTGCCACCACAATGATGCCGATTCACTTACCCGTTGTCCCAACGGCCGTCTACGGACGGTATCGTGCCGAAGCGATCGATTCAGCGACGACCGGAACGATCCACGGAGGCGATGGGTTTTTACCAGTTGCGCCATATTTACAGTTTATGCCGTTGTCAGCCGACCAGGTACGGGACCGACTCCGCGGTGTAGCCGTTGGCCTGCTCACACCCTTTGACGACGATCTCGAGATCGAACACGAGAAGCTGGCCGAGAACGCACGGACACTCTATGATGAAGGCGTTCAGACCTTCCTCGCGACTGCGAACATCAGCGAGTATCACTCCCTCTCGACGAACGAACGCGTCGCCGTCGCGGAGACGAGCGTCGACGCACTCCCCGATGACGCCTGCGTCCTCGCCGGCGTCGGCGGGAGCACGAGCCACGCGCAGGAACTGATTCGCGCCTACGACGACGTCGGCGTCGACGCGATGATGATCATGCCGCCGGATCACACGTACATCCACGAGCAGGGGCTGCTCGAGTACTATCGCGAACTCGATTCGGCGACGGACACGCCGCTGGTGCCGTACGTGCGGGGCTTCGATCCGTCCGTCGACTACCTCGCCGGACTGACGCGCGTCGACGGCGTCGTCGGGATCAAGTACGCGCTCGAGGATCCCGTCAAACTCGGCGCGGGCATCAACGCCGGCGCGGACGACGTGGTCTGGGTCGACGGGCTGGCGGAGCCGTTCGCCGTCTCGTTTTGGGCTGAAGGTGCCGAAGGGTTCTCCGCCGGTGTGAGCAACTTCCGGCCCGAAATCGGGCTCGAGTTGTACGAGGCGCTTTCGGACGGCGACTGGGAGCGCGCCCGAAAACTGCGAGATATCTGCCTTCCCTATCAGAACTTCCGCGGCGAAACCGGCCAGGACAACGAGATTCCGGGTGCGATCAGCGTCTCGGCGGTCAAGAAGGGGCTCGAGCTCGCCGGGCTCAACGCCGGCGGCGGCGCCGTCCGCGAACCGATCCGTCCGCTTTCGGCCGAGGAAGAACGCCGTGCGGAGGACCTCTACCGGCAACTCGAGGACGACATCGAGTCGCTCATCGAGTGATCCCGTAGACGCAGCGACGCAGTCGTCTCCCGACCCGGACTGCTGTCATGAGACGTGTGTCGCGGGTCCGACAGATTCGGTGCTATCGGATCAGAACCGGTGGGGTCGGACGCCGTCGGGTTGGTGTCGGGGTGGCGTCGGCACCGCTGCTCGACGGGCCCGGACGTCGATACCTACCAGTGAGTAGCTATTTGGTGATCCGTTGAAACCTGTTTCTATGGAACTCACGAAACACGACGGCATTCTACTCGTGTACAATCTCGGCGTCACGATCACTACGGGCTACGTCGTCCAGCAGTTGGACGTTACATCGCGACCCGAACTCATCCTCAGCGCCTTCGTTATCGCGCTTGTGTGGACAATCTACTTCAAGTTCGCCATGGTTGAGCGGATCGCGGACCACCCGCGATTCGCGGGCGAGGAGGACGACGCCGCGACGGGATCGTCGGGCTAACTGCCAATCCCAGCGACCGCTCCTCGAGACGGCTCGAGTCGACGGCCGACCAGCCATATTTAGTGGCTCCGTCGTTGTACTCGGACGCAATGACCGACCAAGACGATCCCTCGGGGCGGGCCCGACCCGGCAGCGAACAGCTGTACGACGCGCTGGTCGACGCCGGGATCGACCTGCTCGTGGGCTTGCCCGGAACGCAGACGCTCCCCCTGGATCGCACCGTCGAACGCCGCGACGACATCCGGTACGTGATGGCTCGCCACGAGACCGCGATTCCGCACGTCGCGTGGGGGTACTACGAGGCCGGCGGCGGCGTCGCGGCGACGCTGACCGTGCCGGGTCCCGGCGACACGAACGCGATGCACGGTCTGAAAAACGCGCTCGAGGATCGCGTCCCGCTGGTGCACGTCGCCGCGGACGCCGACCCCGAAGATCGCGGCAAGGGGCCGATCCACGAGATCGAACCAGACACGTTCGACAACGTCGTCAAGGAGAACATCTCGATCGAGCGGCCGCTCGAGTTCCACCGGGCGGTCCGCTCGGGGATCGAAACCGCGCTGACGCCGCCGCGGGGCCCGGTTCGGCTCGGCGTCCCGAAGTCGCTGCTCAAGGGTGAGTTTCGCTCGCCACGAGTAACTGTCGACCCGCCCGTAAGCCGGTTCGAGGGCGATGCCGAGTATCGGACTGCAGCGCGGCTGCTCGCCGAGGCGGAGCGACCGGTCGTCTACCTCGGCGTCGGCGCTCGCCGCACGTGCGACCCGGTCGCGGTCCGCGACCTCGTCGAGCGGCTGAACGCGCCCGTCGTCGCCTCCTACAAGGGCAAAGGCGTCTTCCCGGAGGACGACCCGCGCTGGCTCGGCGTCACCGGCAGCCACCTCCCCGCGGGCGCGAGACGCACGCTCGAGGCGGCGGACGTCGTCCTCGCGCTCGGCGCCCGCTTCGACGGCGTGACGACCGACCACTGGTCGATCTCCTTCGGCGAGACCCTCGTGCACGCCTCCGCCGATCCGGCGTGGATCGACAACGCTTACGAGGCTGACGTGGCGATAGTCGAGGACGCCGGGACTGCCGTCGAGCGGATTCGCGACGGGCTCGAGTCCAGGTCCGAGTCCGACTCCCCCGCTGCGGACGCGGACGACGGCTGGGATGGCCGGAAGATCGGTGACCGGGTCCAATCGGAGTACGAAGTGCACCTCCGCGATCGCAGCCTCCTCGCGGACGAAGAACCGGTCGCGACGGCGGGTGTGCTCCGAACCCTCCGGGAGGCGCTCCCTCGAGAGACCGTCGTGACGACCGATATCGGCGGCTTCCGGCTGTGGGCCAAGCAGAACTTCGCGGCCTACGAGCCGGAGGGCTACATTTCCGCCGGCTCGTGGGCGGGGATGGGCGTCGGGGTACCCGCCGCGATCGGTGCGAAGTTCGCCCAACCGGATCGGGCGGTCGTCGCGCTGACCGGCGACGGCGGCGCCATGATGTGTCTGCAGGAACTGCACACGGCGGCCGCCGACGATCTCGACGTGCTCGTGATCTGCTTCAACAACGCGGACTACGGCATCATCAGCAAATCCCCCGAGATCGATCAGTACACCGAGGGCCACCGGTTCGACTGGTCCTCGCCCGATTTCCCCGCGATCGCGGAAGGGTTCGGCTGTCGCGGCCGGACCGTTCGGACGCTTGCTGGTCTCGAGGAGGCGGTCGACGACGCGTTGTCGCGGGACGGGCCGGAACTGATCGACGTCCGCGTCGATCAGGACGAGCCGACGGCCGGGGCTGCCGCCGAATACGACTCCGAGCTGCCGATTCGAGACGGGTAGAACCTTTCCCGTCGCGCCGGCGACACAACGTTTATGTCCGTACTCCGGGATATCCGGACGATGGCAGTGCCTGACACGGATCGGTTCGATATCCGCGAGTACGGCGCGATCAGCGACTCGGACGATCCCAACACCGACGCGATTCAGACGGCGCTCGACGAGTGCGCCGAGACTGGCGGGACCGTGTACGTTCCGGCCGGCACGTTCCGCACAGGTCCGCTTCGGATCGGCGACCGGACGACCCTCCATTTGGATCCGGGAGCGACGCTGACGTTCGTCGGCGACTACGACGCGTTCCCCACGATCGAAAGCCGCTGGGAAGGGTGGAACCAGCACGGCTTCCACCCCTGCTTGTGGGTTACTGACGCCGAAAATGTCGAGGTCAGCGGTCGCGGAACGATCGACGGCAACGGCCAGTACTGGTGGCAGTTCTACGGTGCTGACGACGACGAGCTCCCCGAGGGGCTGCGCGAGCGTCTCGCGGAGTTCAACGAGAAAAACGACAAGGCGGACGACGTCAGCTCCTTCACGCTCCGTCCGCCGCTGTTCCAGATTTCCGAGTCCGAGAACGTCACCGTCTCCGGCGTCACCCTCCAAAACTCGCCGTTCTGGAACACCCACGTCGTCTACTCCGAGAACGTCACGATCACCGACGTCAACGTCCTCAATCCCGCGGAGGGCGCGCCCAACGGGGACGGGATCGACATCGACTCCTCGCGGTACGTCCGGATCAGCGACGCGTACATCAACGCCGGCGACGACGCGATCTGCATCAAGTCGGGCAAGAACGCCGAGGGCCGCGAGCTCGGCGAGCCGGCCTCGCAGATCACCGTCACGAACTGCACCGTCGAGGCCGGCCACGGCGGCGTCGTCATCGGCAGCGAGATGTCCGGCGACGTTCGCGACGTCGCGGTCACCAACTGCACCTTTACCGATACCGACCGCGGCGTCCGGATCAAGACCCAGCGCGACCGCGGCGGCGTCGTCGAGGACCTCCGGTTCGACAACATCGTCATGCGGCGGATCGCCTCCCCGTTCACCATCAACGGCTACTACTTCACGCCGTTAGACAGCGAGCCCGAACCGGTCGACGAGGGGACGCCGATGGTCCGCAACGTGACATTCAGCAACATCACCGCCCGCAACGTCGAGACGGCCGGCTTCTTCGCCGGCCTCCCCGAGCAGTACTTCGAGGGCATCGAGTTCGATAACGTGCGGATCGACGCAACGCGGCCGCTCGACGCGACCGATCTCGACCCCGCGATGGCGTCGGGCTACGAGCAGACCCACGGGCTGTTCTGCAAGTCCATCGCCGACATCTCGTTCAACGACGTTCGCATCCGGACCGCCGACGGCCCGGCGATGCGGTTCGTCGACACCGAGTCGGTCACCGTCGACGGCCTCCAAGTTCCGGACGACCAGGCGGCGCCGATCATCGATCTCGAGAACGTCGATCGAACCCGCATTCGCGGCTGCGCGCCCGACGGCGAGTCGCCGTTCGTGCGGGCGACCCGCGAGACCGAGACGATCGAACTCGCGGGTAACTTCGGCGACCTGGCCGACGACGTCGAAATCGAAGCCGAGAGCGACGCGACGCTCGAGTCATTCTGATCACGACGCTACGTTCGAAGAATCGGTCGGTCGCACCGGGATACTCGCCGGTTGGATATCGAATGTCGCGTATCAGGTGTGCTCCTGCAGCTCCCGCACCTCGTCGACGTCGACCGGTCGACCGAGATCGGCCGACGCGTACGCTGCGAGGACAACTTCCACAGCCTTGCGGGCGTCCCGCCCGCTCACGATCGGCTCCCTGTCCTCTCTGATCGCCTCGAGGAAGTCTCGTACCTGCCCCTCGAGACCCGTTCCGGTCGGCGGCTCGATTAGATCCGGCTCGACTTCCTCGTCCTCGAGGACGAAGACACCGGAGTTGTACGACCCCTCGGTTCCGTTTAGTTCGACACGGTCCTCGCCGCCTTGGACGGCGGTCGTCGCCTCGATGACGCCGCGGGCGCCGTTTTCGAACTCGAGGGAGACGACCGCGAGGTCCTCGCACTCCATCTCGTGGGCGATCGTGTCCGTCTCGGCGGAGACGCGCTCGATGCCGCCGGTCAGCCAGTCGAGCAGGTCGACGAAGTGGATCGCCTGCTGGATGAGGACGCCGCCGTCGAGGTCCCGCTGCCCGTGCCAGTGGTCGTCGTAGTAGCTCTGGGGGCGGTGCCACTTGACGCTCGTATCGGCGAGGATCAGGTCGCCGAATCGTCCCTCCTCGACCCACCGGCGGGCGGTCCACCGCTCCGGCGTGAACCGCCGCTGGAAGATTCCGCCGAGCCGAACGTCGTTGCGATCGGCCGCTTCGATCATTCGATCGACGCGGTCGATGTACACGTCCAGCGGCTTCTCGCAGAGCACGTGGAGTCCGGCCTCGGCGGCGTCGACCCCCATCTCGGCGTGCGTTCCCGACGGCGTGCAGATGCTGACGGCGTCTAACTCCTCGGTTTCGAACATCTCTCGATGATCGGTGTAGCCGGTCGCGTCGAACTCGTCAGTGAACTCCGCGATCGATTCCTCGCTGCGCGCCGTGCCGGCGACGACTTCTGCCCCGTCGATCGACTCGACGGCCGCCGCGTGGTTGCTCCCGAATCCCGTCGCTCCGACGATACCGTACCTGAGCATACGAGAACCAACAGTTCGCTCGCACTTCAATTTTCGTCGGCGCGATCGGATTGCGGCGCTTGACTCGGACGGCGGTGCCTCGAGCGATGTGGCCTCGGGCGACAGCGGATCGCGGACACGCGAGGTCAAGTTTTATTCCGCCGGCCGTGCCATATGTCCGCATGGAGTCGTTCGAGTCCGAGGACGGACACGTCATCGTCCGTCTCGACCGCGGCGATCTCGCACTGGAATCGATCGAACGTGCCTGCGACGAACACGACGTCGACACCGGCGCCGTCGTCACCGGCATCGGCACCTTCAGCACCCTGAACATCCACTACGTCGACCGCACGGATCTGCCCGACGACCAGGCCGACCGGAACGTCGACCTGCAACTCGAGGGCGCTTGGGAGGTCACGGACATCAACGGGGTGATCGCTGACGGCGAGCCGCACCTCCACGTGACCGCGTTCGACGGCGAGCGCACGGTCGGCGGCCACCTCGAGGACGGCTGCGAGATCAACGTACTCGGCGAGGTGACGATCCGGAAGATCGACGGGCTCGAGTTGGAACGTCGACCCGGCGAGCGGAACGTTTCGCAGCTTCGGCGCCGGCAGTAAGGGACCGAAACGCGACCGCTTAGTGGAACGTCACGCAGACGTTCTCCATGTCGTCGTTGTACTGCGCGATGTTGATCAGCAGCGGCGTCAGCGCCTCGACTTCGGTGGCGTTGGTGAGCGGTCCGACGTCGAGCGGGCGGAGGCCGCGGATCGAGTCCGCGACCGTCGCGACCGTCTCCTTGGCCCCCTCGTCGTCGCCGAGCAACAGCGTATCCGTGTCGATCTCCACGTCCAGATCGGCGAGTCGTTCGCCCGACAGATTCGTGAACGCGCCGACGACGGGAACGTCGTCCGGCGCCGTTTCGTCGATCATTTCGATGACGCTCCCCACCGACGGCGGGTGGTAGTGGAGGCCGTCCTCGTCGCGTTGCATGCCGACCGCTGGACTGACGAGTATCGTTTCGTCGTCGAGCCCTGGTGCGATAGTTTCGATGGTCTCTTCGGCGTAGTAGGGCGGAACCGAGAGTACGACGACGTCCGCGTCCGCCGCGGCGTCGACGTTTTCGGCCGCCCCGAGTTGCGGGTCGACGCCGCGGTCGCGCAACCGGGATCGGTACTGCTCGGCTGCCTCGCTGGCCTTCCGCTCGTCTCGCGACCCGATCGTCAGCGGGTAGTCCGCATCGCGTCCCAGCCGCAGCGCGAGCGCTTCGCCGATCTCGCCGGTACCGCCGAGCAGTGCGATCTCCGTCGTGGTAGCGTTGGTCGTCATCGGTGGATTGTCAGTCGTTATCGTAGTGGAATTCGGTCCAGGGACCGTCCGTGAGCGGGTACTGTTCGATCACGTCTTCGTTCAGTTCGACGCCGAGACCGGGCTCGTCGGACACCGACAGCACGCCGTCGGTGACGTCGGGCTGTCCCTCGATCAGGTCGAACGCGAGATCGAACGGATACATTCCGGGATCCACCTCGGTGTCGAACAGCGGGTCGTCCTCGAAGACGGGGTACTCCACGAGCGTGGCTTCGGGCGCGGCCGCGACGAGGTGTGCGTTCGCGGCGAGGCCGATCCACGTCCCGAAGTTGTGCGGGACGAACTCGAGGTCGTCCCGGCCCGCGCAGAGCGCGACGGCCTCCCGGCAGCCGGTAAAGCCCTCGTGGTGGCGGACGTCGCCCTGAAGGAAGTCAACGGCGCCGGTTTCGCCGAGCGCGACCAGTCCCGCGGCCGACTCCTCGCTCTCGCCGCCCGCGAGCGGCGCATCTGTTGCAGCGAGGTCGACGTACCCCTCGTGGTCGTCCGGCTCGACGGGTTCCTCGATCCAGTAGGCGTCGTGGTCGGCAGCGTGGACGACCAGATCGCGGACCGTCTCGCGGTCGTAGCCCTCGCGGAGCTTCCACCAGGTGTGAACGTCGAGCATGAGTTCGATGTCGTCCACGCTCGCGGCGAGTTGCGCGACGGTTTCGCGGTCGCCCTCGGGACCGATCCCGGGGCGGTACTTGTAGCCGAAAAAGCCCAGCTCCTCGAGGACCTGTGCCTGCTCGACGTAGCCGTCCGGCTCCATGTACATCCCCGCGCTGGCGTACAGATCGAGTTCGGTCGTCGGCGCCGCGTCGGCGTCGAACTCGTCCGCGAGCAGTTCGTAGACCGGCGCGCCGCGCCGCTTCCCTTCGATGTCGTACAGCGCGACGTCGATCGCCGAGATCGCCTCGATCAGATCGCCGTCGGGAACGTTGCTCCCGCGGAGCAAGTCGTGGGCGTCGGGGATCGCGTCGATGGTTTCGCCCTCGAGGGCGTCGGCGACGGGCCCCTCGACGACGTCGGCGAACGTTCCCTGCGAGTCGCCCTCGAAGTACTCGGTCATGGCCGAACTGCTCGCGCCGGCCGTCGCGATTCCCCGGAGGCCGTCTCTCGTTTCGACGACGACTAACACGACGTCCCGCTTCCGGAGTCGTCGGACGCCGCCGTGGAACGGCCGCTCCTGTACCGGATCGATCGGCGACGAGAGGGCGTAGCCTCTCACTGCTGTAATCTCCATACCGGAGCTAACTACATCTATCAGTATAAATCATGCGAGCACCGTCAAGAATCGTCCTGATCTACGAGCGCAGCGGGCGGGACTGCCTACGAGAATTTGGTGTTGAGTTCGATGACGTTCGCAGCACGCTGGACGTAGTCCGAGAGTTCCCCATGGAGTCGCTCGTCGGTAAACCGGCTCGAGGGGCCGGAGACACTGATGGCACCCAGGACCTTCTCGCCTTTCCTGACGGGCGCGGCGACGCAGCGCAGGCCGTTGATGTTCTCCTCGTCGTCGATGCCGTAGCCGCGGTCGCGAATCGCCTCGAGGTCCTCGAAGAACTCCTCCGGCGTCGTGATCGTGTTGCGCGTCTGCGCGACGAACTCGGTTTCTGCGACGATTTCTTCGACGCGTTCCCGGGGGAGGTACGCACAGATCGTCTTCCCGAGCGAGGTCGAGTAGATCGGTTGCTGGGTGCCGACGCTCGAGGCGGTTTCGACCGCGCTGTCGCCAGCCGCCTTACAGAGGTACGACACTCGGTTGTGTTCCTCGATACCGAACTGCGCGATCTCGCCGGTGTCCGCCGCGAGCGTCTCGACTTCGCTTCGAATGACCTCGTAGTTCCCGACCTGCTCGCGAACGTGCTGTGCCATCCCGAGGATCTGGAGACTGAGGCGATACTGGCCGTCTTCTCGGACGACGATCTCGAGTTCCTCGAGCGTTCCTAGGTGGCTGTGGACCGTACTCTTGGAGTGTCCGAGCTCGTTTGCGATCTCTGTGACGCCGGCGCCGTTCTTCCGCTGTAGCGTATCGATGATGCTGAACGCTATCTGCACCGAGCGGATCGTCCGACCTGTTTCCCGTTGTGATTCCATATCTTAATAATTGATTCTATCCTAATAAAATTGTTCCCGCTACGGGAACTACGGCTACGAGTGAACATAACGGAGGTCCGGGAGCGGTGACGCGCTGCTGGGACGTACGCGCCGATATCGAATCAGGTGACGGCGATCCGGATGAGCCAGTACGGTTCGCGAGAAAAGAATCCGTGAGTATTTGATCACCGTCGGCGCCTTCGAGCGCTACCCGACGACATTACACAGGGTGTCCCGGTTCTCGATACGGTTTCGTCTCCGAACGGGTGCTTCGATTTCATCCCAACGGGTAGTAGACCCTACTAGAGGCAGTTGGATTACGGATGCATGATAGTAAAGTACCTGGGTCTACACCGGCTATCGGGAACCGGTCCGTGATACAAGCGTCGGCGATTCCTTCCTGTCCCAATTCGTTCGTTGGTCCGGATAGCACCGGGAATTAATTCGGAAAACCGGTGCGAATCCGCTGCGGCAGACCGATTCGATCGGACGTGCGTTCGGGAGGAACGAATGATACCCAGACGCTCGTAGGTGTGAAATGAACTTACTATAACATTTCTTTCATTTGTGTCTCTAAAATTCCCCGAGATACGCAATTAGCACTGCGTGCATTCTTTTTCCTCCGTTTGATCGACGAACCCGTTTGTCCCTTGAGAATTCTCGTCATGTTCGTTATATGGTTGTGTTACGTTCTCTCGCGCTGTTTCACGCATCTCGGGGATAATCCCCGCCGTTGCTAGCGACCAATTATATTATAATCGTACTACTGTAAATACAATTACAGCAGTACGCTTGTAACGATTAGCGAAGGGGGAACAGACCGACAGTAAAATTTTCAGTTCGGATTCCGATTCGAAACACGGTCGGTGAGACGGGGAACAGGAGAACAACCGGAGTTCCGCGACCGAACTGTGAATTACGACTTTAGTGTGGCCGTTCAGCGACGCTACCGCTTTGTCCGACCGACGATCAATGGGCTCGAGCGTTATCCGGTCGACTCGGGCGTCAACGCTCCGGGTTTGCCGAGCGTCTTGAGGGGGATCGTCGTCGATCACTGGCGACGACGATCGACTGCCGATCGGGCGAGTTTCCGTGTCTCCAGTCCTACGGGTTCGCCGGCCTTGGCGGACTCGTTGATCGCCTCGACGAGTTCGACAGCTTCGCGCGCCTCGGTCCCCCCGTGAGGTACTCGGCGTCGACGACCGGACTACAAGAACCGAGCCGTCAACCGGCGGTCGCGTAGCCTCTGGATACGCGGTCGGCCGCTCCGTCCGCCGTCCCGCTTTTCTCGCTGAACCGACCCTCGGCTCTCCGCACCGTTGGACCGTTCCGCGCGGACTCCGACGCGACTAATTCGTCGTCGAGAACTTCGTCGTCGAGAACTTCGGCGGCGCCGGGCGTTCGGTCGGGACTGGAACGGGACACCGCTCGATTTCCGTCGCCACGTATTTCTAAGTAGTTGTAACAATGATCACGGGTATGACGACGGACGACGATTTACCGGTAACACTCGACAGCTTTCGCGACCCCCCTGCGAGCGAGTACGGCAACGTTCCGTTCTGGTGGTGGGACGGCGATCGACTGAGCGAGGAGCGGATAACCGATCAGCTCGAGACGCTAAAGGAGCGTGGGGTCGAGGCGGTCTGTTTCGAGCAGAAGTTCCCCCACGGACCGCCGCAGGGGCCGCAGACGCCGTACTTCACGGAGGAGTGGTGGGAGTACATGGAACACGCGGTCAGCGAGTGCGATCGCCTCGGGATGTCGCTGTGGATCCACGATCTGACCTACCACCACAGTCCGCCGAACTGGAAGCGGTACTGGCAGTCGTATCTCGAGGACGAAATCGACGAGCACCCCGAGTTCCAAGGACATGTCCTCGATCGTGCTGGCCAGGAGGTCGAACCCGGCGAGACTGCGACGCTCGAGCTCCCGGAAGAGTTCATGCCGGTTTCGGTCGCCGCGTATCCGGTTGCGGACGACGGGACGCTGTCGATCGACGAAGCCGTCGAACTCGACGTCGACGCGGCGCGCAAGTCGGACCGGGAGCGGACCGTGGAGTGGACTGCACCCGACGGCGACGATCGAGAGTGGCACGTCGCTGCTGTCGGTTACCGGCCGGAGGGACTGTGTCGGACGACCCGGGATGTCGTCGATCGAATTATCGAACTCCACTATGAGGAGTACGTCGACCGGCTCGGCGACGCCCTAGGCGACCCGATCGTTGGGACGTTCCAGGACGAGCTGTACATCCTCCGGGGAACGATACCCTGCGACGCTCGACTCCTCGCTCGCTACCGAGCCGAGTGGGGCGAGGAACCGACGTCGCAGCTGATCGCGCTGTTCGAGGACTGCGGTCCCGAAACTCGGGCGATCCGCGCGCGGTACCACGACGTCGTCGTAACAATGCTTGAGGAGAACTGGTTCCAACCGCTCTACGAGTGGCACGAGCGCCGGGGACTTCGGTTCGCCCATGACAACTGGGGGCGCAACGATCTCACCGAGCACGCCTCCGAGTACGGCGATTACGTCCGGACGATGCGGTGGTTCCAGGAGCCCGGGTACGACGACGGCGGCGCCTTTGATGGCGTCGGCACGCGCAACTTCTTTGATGGCAAGCTGGCGGCGTCGATCGCGGCCTGTTACAACCGCGATCGGGTCTGGGGCGAGTTGCTGCACACTACGGGCTGGGGCTTTCCGCTCGACCTCCACTTCGCGGCGATCGCAGAAAACGCCTGCTACGGGCTCAATCGGTACAACAAACACGGGCTCTACTACGCGACCCTCGGCGGCTGGTACGAGCATGCGCCGCCGGATACGCACTTCCGCCAGCCCTACTGGGAGCAGGCCGACGCGTTCAACGACGCCGTCACACGGCTCATGTACCTGTGCAGCCGGGGCGATCCCGTTGTCGATATCGCGATGCTGTACCCGATCACGTCCGTCCAGTCGCATCGACTGGCTGGCGACGAGCCGGACGTCGACGGGCCAGGTGGACACCACCGGGTCGAGTTCGAATCCGAGGCGGACACGATCGACCAGCGGACGCGCGAAATCGCCGAGCGGATCTACACCGACGTCGCGGACCTTCTCTTCGTCGATCCCGAGACGATCGACGACGGCGGCGTCTCTGACGGCCGGCTCACGTTCGCCGGTCAGGAGGCCGAGGCGTTCGTCATCGGTCCGACCACCACTGTCCGGCGAAGCGTCCTCGAGACGGCCGCGGAACTCGTCGAGGACGGCGGTGTCGTCGTCTCGATCGGCCGCCTTCCGACGGCGACCGTCGAGGGCGGGGCAGATGACCAACGCCTCGAGCCGCTGCTCGAGCGGATATTCGGCGACGGACTCCAGCGTTGGCGAGACGGCGCTGACGAGGCTCCAATCGTCGTGGAGCGCGAGGGTGGCGGCGTCGGGATCCTCGCTGCCGACGTCACGTTGGACGGTTCGAGTTCGACCTACGAGGTCGCGGATGATCTCACCTCCGTTCTCGACCGGCACGTCGATCGGGACGTCCGCACGTCGGCGGACGTGTACCACACCCACCGTCGGGCCGGCGACCGAGATATCTACCTCCTGTTGAACACCCGCGACGAGTCACGGACCGAGCGGATCGATCTTCGAGCGACCGGACGGATCGAGCGGTGGGACGTGCAATCCGGCGACGTCGAGCCGATCTTCCCCGTCGAACGGGCCGACGGGTACGCGTCGCTCGAGCTCGAGTTCGCCCCCCACGAGTTCCACCTGCTCGTCGTCGACGACGAGCGGGATGTCGACGCGGTCGTCGCGGACACGTCGCTGACTACTGTCGAGCGGGTCGATACCGACGCAACGGACGACGACCGGGTCGTCGTCGAGGGACGGACCGCGAACTCGGGGCGCGACGACGCGACGCTCGTCGTGGACGGCCGGCGCTACGCCGGCGCGAGCGACCCCGCGACGGTTCCCGATACAATCCCGCTCGAGGAGGACTGGACGTTCGAAGTGGAGCCGACGCTGTCCAACGAGTGGGGCGATCACCGGTACCCCGCGAGCGACGAGACGATCGGCGTCGAAGTGCGCGAGTTCGAGCATCGGACCGAAGACAACGACGAAGACGGGCTCGAGGAGGGGTGGACCGATCCCGACCTCGAAACTGGAACGGCCGACTGGCGGAGGGTGCGCTGGTCGTACGGCCAGTACCTGTGGCGACGGATCGCCGACGCCGACGCGGCTGACGTGGCATCACCGGAAGCGGCCCCCGACGACTGGGAGCCGTACGAGTTCTCGACGCTGACCGGGAAGCCGGGTACGCACCCGGACGATCACGGCTTCGACGGGATCGTTTCCGACGATTTCCTCGTGGCGCCCGACGGCGCGGCACCGGTCCACTTCTGGACGACGGTCCGGGCGGCGGGCGAGGAGTCCGTCGTCTGCCACTACGGAACCGGAATCGAGGAGCTCCGTATCGACGGCGAACCGATCGCGGAGCTCGAACCTGACGGCGACACGCTCGAACTCGAGGTGTCGGGCGGGACCGTTCCCGTCCACGTCGTCGTGCAGCCGGGTACGGAAACCCACGTCGCCTTCGAGTCGCCGCCCGCCGAGGCCGCCGAGCGCGACATGTCGTACGTGCCGCGGCTTCGGTGGTTCAACGACGGCTCTGCGTCGGACGATGGCATTATCATCGATGCGCCGACGTATACCGACGACGACGCGCTCCCGTTCGACGCGCGACCGTGGGCGGACGATCGGGTGGACTGGTTCCGGTTCGAGGCACCAGTCGGAACGACCACGCTCACGCTACCGGTGTCAGGAGCCGTTCGCGTCTGGATCGACGGCGAGGAACAATCGATTCACGGCGATCGGGTCTCGCTCGAGACGCCGCTCTCGGCTCCGGCGGAGGTCGCCGTTCGCAGTGTCGATAATACGAACGCATACGGTGGCGCTCGGTGGACTGGCCCAGTTCGGGTCGACATGGAGACTACCCGCGTCGATACCGGCGACTGGTGCGAACTCGGATTACGCGACTATTCGGGCGTCGGCGTCTACCGGAAGACCGTCTCGACCCCTGAATTCGATTCCGACGACCGCGTCGTGCTTGATCTCGGCGATGTGGGCGTGTCCGCTGCCGTCCGCGTCGACGGCGAACCTGTCGGGACGGCCTTCGCCGCACCCTACGAGATCGACGTGACCGACGCCGCGAGTCCCGGCGACGTCGAGATCGAGATTCGGGTCGCGAACACGGTCGCCAACCACTTCGCCACGGAGACGCCGACGCGGTACGTGTACGAGGGACAGCGGCGTTCCGGCCTATTCGGTCCGGTCGAACTCCGCGTCGAACGCGGCGTCTCGATCGCTCTCGAGACGGGCGATTCGACGGATAGCTGACAGCGACGGCTCGTCCAGTTTTTCGTCCCCACAAGGGTTTAGAGGCCCGTCGAGACCGGCTTCCCGTCCTCGGTTTCGAAGACTAGGCTCAACGGGTTCCTCTTCCTCGAGGGGGTCCTCGACGTCGGTTTCGATTTCATCTTCCGCGTCGTCCGTGTCGGTCGCGTTTGCTTCGTCGTCGGCTTTGGTCCGGTCTCCGTTCCCGTCTCCAGTCGAGTCCCTAGTCTCGCCATCGTCGAAACAGCCGGATAGGGAGAGACCGAGCGCGGTTGCGAGTCCGAAGCTCTACCGGCGGCGTGAAAGCTCGAAATCCGTCACACCGGTTACGGCGGTCAGATCAATTATCAGTCCACCGGCTTCCAATCACCGCACACCGGAAGACGTGGCCGGTTCATCGTCGGTGCGATATGCATCCGGGCTCACGCCGTGGAACGGGTGCGCCGAGATCATCCCGTTCCCCTCGCGGACCGAATCTATATACTGCTGCGCACGTCATACAGCGCGTACGAATGTCTCCCGTGGATACGATCGAGCTCGATATACTCCTCGAGGCCGAACTCGCGAGTGAACTGAACCAGCTACGTGTTGCTCCCGTTCGATTGCGATCCGAGGACGCGCTGCTGTGCGTCCACAGCGGCCACTCGAACATCGATCCGGCGCCGGGTCACTTCACGTTCCCGACGGATACGCTGACGCTGACGCTCGTCGACGGGAACGGCGACGTACGCTGGCAACACGATGCAGGAGAGGGTGTCGTCCCCGGAAAGTGGTTCTGTCCCGTCTATCCGTTTGACCTCGACGGAGACGGCGTCGAGGAGATCTGGTACGTCGGAAACGAGGATCCCGACCACCCGCTTGATGCCGGTCACTACCAGCTCGAACGGGTAGACGCCGAAACCGGTGAGACGACCGGGACCTGGGACTGGCCGGTGCCACCGTACGAGCCGATGAGCATGGCCTACAGGAACTTCATCTTCGGCGGCCACGTCGACGGCGAACCGGTGCTCGGAACCGCCCAGGGAACCTACCGGACGATGAAGCTGCAGGGCTGGAATCCGGACCTGTCGCGGCGGTGGGAGCTGATGATCGACCGCGACGATCCCGGTGCTCGCGGCAGCCACATGTGTCCTGTGCTCGATCTAAACGACGACGGTGTCGACGAACTACTCTGGGGCGAACGCTGCGTCGAATTCGACGAAGGCCGGGAGCTGTGGTGTGCCGATCGGGACACCTGGTCGGGCCACTCTGACATCGTGCTTCCGACGCTCGATCACGAGGCTGACGAATGGTACACGTACACCTGCCGGGAATCGAACACCGACGAGCCGCCCCGGGTCGTCACCTACAACGCCGACGGCGAGCGCGTTTGGGCGGACCTCGAGGCGGGCCACATGCACACCGGCTGGACGGCCCGCGTCGGCGACGACGAGCGCGATCGGCTCGCAGTTGCGGGTGCGAACAAACACGCCGGCTACGACGAAATGTCCGAGTACGGCTGGGACCCGTTCACCGGCGCGGAGCGTGAGCTCGACTACCCAGTCTACTCCGCGCTCCCGGTGGATCTCGACGGCGACGGCGTCCACGAATTCGTCTACGAGATGTTCGACCGCGAGGGACGGGTCATCGACGCCGACGGGACCGAGCTGGATACCGTCGACGACACGGTCGTCCGGTGTTCGCCGTCGAAGCTTCTCGATCGGGCCGGCGAGCAGTTCGTGACGTACACCGATGACGGTCGCGTTCGTCTGTGGGGTGATCGAAACGCTGAGGACGGCGATGCGGCCCGGCGCCGCTACGAGCATCCCTACTACCGCAAAGCCCAGCGGCTCGGCGCGGTCGGCTACAACTGGCGGAACGTCGCCGGCCTGTAAGCCGTCCGCCGGTCCCCGTTGCGAAAATGTTCGGACGGGACCCGCGAGCGGTCAGTCGTCCGTGAGGACATCGGCACCCTCGAGGTCGTAGTCTCGGAAGTAGTCGCGTTCGATCTCGACCAGTTCGGCGAACAGCTCCCTGGCCTCGTCGCGCTGGATGGTCACGAGCGGCTCGTTGAGGAACGCCTGGAATGCCAGGTCCAGATCGCCGGCGTAGCCGGCTTCCACGAGCGTCTCCTGATTATCGACGGATTGCCTGACCATGCTGCGGACCTCGCGGGGGAAGTCGCCGGCGGTGATCGGTTTGACGCCGGCGCCGGTGATCATCGCGTTCGTCTCGACGACTGGGCCGGTCGGCAGATCGGAGATCTGGCCTTCGTTCGGGTAGTTGACGTGGGTCTTGATTGGTTCGATGCCGAGCAATGCGCGCATGATGTCGACGACCTCTTCGCCTGACTCCTGGAACTCGAAGGTGCCGTCCTCGTTGAGGTAGCGACTCATCTTCGCCGGACCCTCGCCGTCGGACCGCCGCGCGGAGCTGGGCGTCAGGCGGATTCCCCACCGTTGAATCTCCTCGGGTTCGTCGATGTCGAGGTACCACGGGACGAACTCCGCGAGGTGCCGGTCGCCCGCGGCACCGAACAGGCCGAACTTGTCGTACAGATCGAACGCGATCTGGTGATGGTTCGTCCAGTATCCTTCGTCGTCCAGGTCGCCGGGCTCGAAGCTCGGCAGGGGCTTTCGCTCCTCGAGTTCCTCGTCGAGGTACGGAAAGATGTCGCGGTCGTACCAGTAGGCCTCGTCGATCCAGGTGAAGTGATTGATCCCCTTGACGTTGACGTCGATCTCCTCGGCGTCGACGTCCTCGGCCTCGTCGACGTACTTCTCGACAATTCCGGCGAGGAACCGCTGAGTGCCGAAAACTTCGTGACAGAGACCGATGGCGTTGATATCGGGGTACTCCTCGTAGAGCGCTCGGGTGCAGACGGTCATCGGGTTCGTGTAGTTGACCACCCAGGCGTCGGGACACTGCTCGCGGACCGTCGCCGCGATCTCGCGGTACTGCGGGATCGCCCGCAGCGCCCGAACGGCCCCGCCCGGTCCGCAGGTGTCCGCGACCGTCTGGTAGATGCCGTACTCCTGGGGGACGTCGATGTCGTGGACGAACGTCTCCTCGGGCGGATCCTGAATCGAACAGATCACAAAATCTGCTCCCTTGAGCGCAGGTTCTATTTCCTGGTACGCTTCGAACGTCCAGTCGCCGGGTGCGTCGTCCCGCTCCACGAGGCGGTTGCCGAGTTCGGCATTTTTCGCGGCCGGTTCGTAGTTGACGTCGTAGAGCGCGACCGATCCCGAGACGTCCTCGCACTGCAGGAGGTCGTTGATAAGGGTGTGCGCCCATCCTTCGCTCCCGCCGCCGATGTAACCGATCTTCACGTTCGCGTTCGTCGCCGTTGACGACGGATCCGGTATCTCCTCGAGCGTATGCATCGTCAGGACACATGGGAAACAGTCGCAAAATAGTTGTGATCGCAGCAGCACCGGACCGGGTCCCCCGCCGTCGGCTGGTCACCCGTGCGCCCCGTCCGCCATCGGCGGGCGTCGGGTGTGACCGAAGCCGGTCCGTTCGAGCGACCGACGGAACTAAACGCGTGGCTCTTTGTCTTTGTGGCACGCCTATGACGAACGAAACGCCCTCGTGTTGTTCGCCCTCGAAGGGCGGATCGCGGACGACCCGCGACGCGACGACCGACCGCGACGGCGAGTCCGCTTCGGCGGCGAAGGACGCCGCGGCGGGGGAGGCGGCGTCGGCGAACGCGAAACCGACCGGCAACGAAACCCGGATGCGCCGCCTTTTGGGCGGTACGTTCCGCATGGGAACCGATTCCGAGGTCGGCTTCGAGGACGACGGGGAGGGCCCGGCCCGCGAGGTCGTCGTAGATCCGTTCGCCGCCGGCATACACGCCGTGACGAACGCGGAGTTCTACGAGTTCGTCCGGGAGACGGGGTACACCACCGACGCCGAGCGCCACGGCTGGTCGTTCGTCTTCGAGGAGTTCCTCACGCCCGACGCCCGCGAGCACGTTGTCGGCACGTCCGGTGCGGCGGACTGGTGGGTCGGCGTCGAGGGTGCCTGCTGGTACCGTCCCAAAGGTCCCGGCTCGTCGATCGAAGACCGGCTCGACCACCCCGTGGTGCACGTCTCGTGGAACGACGCGGTCGCGTACTGCGACTGGGCGGACCGGCGCCTCCCGACGGAAGCCGAGTGGGAATACGCCGCCCGCGGCGGGCGCGAGGGCACCCGGTTTCCTTGGGGCGACGAACTCGAACCCCACGGCGAACACCGGTGTAACGTCTGGCAGGGGTCGTTCCCGGAGCACAATACCGCCTCGGACGGGTACCTGGGAACGGCGCCCGTGGACGCCTTCGAACCCAACGGATACGGGCTGTACAACGTCGTCGGCAACGTCTGGGAGTGGTGCGCCGACTGGTTCGATCCCGACTACCACGAAACGACCGCCGCCGAGAACCCGACCGGACCGGACGACGGTCGGGTGCGGTCGATGCGCGGCGGCTCCCACCTCTGTCACGAGTCGTGGTGCAATCGGTACCGCCTCGCTGCGCGGAGCAAGAACACGCCGGCGAGCTCGACGGGGAACATCGGGTTCCGGTGTGTTGCGAACGTTTGAATCTCTCTCCCCGTGACTTAATGCAGTGGCGGGCGTAGGCCCCGCCGTGACTTCGAGCCGAGACCATCCAAACGTAGTGGTCGTCTTCACTGACCAGCAGCGCTGGGACACGGCCGGCTGTTACGGGAACCCGATGGACGTTACGCCGACGCTCGACGCGATGGCGGACCGGGGAACCCGTCTCGAACAGTGCGTTTCGTCGAATCCCGTCTGCGGCCCGCAGCGGGCATCGCTGCAGACGGGACAGTATCCAACTGAGTGCGGCATCTACCGCAACCTCATGAGCGGCGAGGCCGACTCGCCGATCGAAGACACCACGACGCTCGCCGACGCGTTCAACGACGCCGGGTATCGGACCGGCTACGTCGGCAAGTGGCACATCGCGAACACCCGCCTCGAGCCGGTACCCGAGCGGCTTCGCGGCGGCTACGAGGACTACTGGCTCGCTGCCGACGCCCTAGAGCACACCTCGCAAGCCTACGAGGGAACCCTGTACGACGGAGACTGTGAACCAGTCGAGTTCGAGGATCGGTACCGCGTGGACTTCTTGACCGATCACGCCGAGGAATTCATTGCCGACGAGAGCGACTCGGACGATCCCTTCTTCCTCTTCCTGTCGTACCTCGAGCCCCACCATCAGAACGATCAGGACACTTACGTCGCGCCGGACGGCTACGCCGAGGAGTTCGCTAACCCATGGGTGCCGCCGGACCTCGAGGGGCGGCCGGGCGACTGGTTCGAGGAACTCCCTGATTACTACGGCTGTTGTCGGCGGATCGACGAGAACCTCGAGCGCCTGCTCGCGACGCTCGAGCGCGAAGGTATCGACGACGAAACGATCGTCCTCTTCACGTCCGATCACGGCTGCCACTTCCGCACGCGTAACCGCGAGTACAAGCGATCGTGCCACGAATCGTCTATCCGAGTCCCCGCCGTTTTGCAGGGTCCCGGCTTCGATGACGGCGGCACCGTCGAAGACGTAGTGAGTCTGCTCGACCTTCCCGCGACGCTGCTCGATGCCGCTGACGTCGAGGTGCCGGATTCGTTCCAGGGCGAGAGTGTTAGTCCGCTCGTCGCCGGGAACGAAGACGGAGCAAGCGGTGCCGAACGCGAGCGACCGGCCGATGCTTTCATTCAGGTCAGCGAATCGGCGGTTGAGCGGACCCTCCGCACCGATCGCTGGACCTACTCGGTGTACGACCCCGACGCCGACCCGATAGACGATCCCGCGAGTCCTGCGGACGGGTACGTCGAACGCTACCTCTACGATTTGCGGGCGGATCCGCACCAACAGGTGAACCTGATCGGTCGGCCCGATTATCGCGAGGTCGCTGACGAGTTGCGCGAGCGACTTCAAGCGCGTATCCGAGAGTATGAGGGTACCGACGTCGAGATTCTCGAGGCTGAGTATCCAGCCTGAGCGCTGATCCGTCTTTCTATATTCGAGGATAGAACGTACGATGGCCGTTCCTCAAACAGTTCATTGGGAAGCGGCTACGTCGGTCGGCGACGCTGCACCTCTTTGCGCGGGATCAGGTCTCCGTCCGGAAGTTTCACGAGATTATACTCGGTGACGCGGCTATCGATCATTTCTTCGGGTCCGTCGACGTATTAGTCGGCGGCATTGATCGCCCCGTAGTCACCCGCGACGACACAACCGTACATCGGTAGGACCTGATTGTACCACCAGGTCAGCCGCTGGAGGTGCTCGTCGTCGCCCGTGAGGAGGAGTTGCCCGATTTCGTCCATGACGTTGATCTCTACCGTCTCGGAAGCGTCGGGATTGCCGATCTCCGCAGGTACCTTCCAGTCCTCGTTCTCGTAGTCGGCATGGTTGAGGTGGAGGAACCACGGAATGGTTGCCGTCCGGACCGCCGTTTTCACTGCCAGATTCGTCTTCGGAGCCGTTCCCGCTACATCCAGCCAGCATCGCCGCGTCGCCCACGAACCCGCTTTCGAGAACGCCTCGTCGGCTTAGCCACTTCATCCGACGCTTCTGATCAAGATCCCTCGGATAGCGATTCAATCTCTCCTGGTAAAGGAGTGACAATAGGTATCAATCCTCGTTTTTCGAGATCGGACGACATGACGGTGATAAGAGACGTCACCTCACTGTCACCGGGCCTATCCGGGGGCGAGGGGAACGAAAGAAAATGGTACGGAAGAGCGCGGAACGACTGATCCCTCAGTGGACCTCGTCGATCGTGATATCGTCCAGCAGCGCAGTTCTCCGCGTTCCGATACCGCCAGCAGTGCGGCCGTCGCCGTACCCGGTTACCGACGCGATTTCAGCCCCGTCGGGATCGTGAAGCGTCACGGTGATTTCGTCATCCTGGGACCACTCGACGACGAGTTCGTGGAACTCGCCCGGTTCAAGCGCCTCGGGATCGACGCCGTCCTTGACGTCGCCGCCGGCTAACATCTGGAGTTTGATATCCGGATCGTCTTCCTCGAAATAGCTCCACAGGTTCTCGAGACGGATGAGGTGGAAATCGCCGACATCCATTGCACCGAAGACGATCCCCATGTGCGGCATCTCCTCCGTGAAGCCGATCTCCGCTGAGAAGGTTGTCCCCTGCGAGGGATACCGCTCGAGCCCGTCGGTCGAGACGATCGGCGTCGCGTTATCGGAATTGACGCCTCCTTTCAGACTGTAGTTCCCCTCTGCGATCGGTGCTTCTGAGGTGACTTCGTAGTTGTCCGCGCTCCCCTCGTACTCGTCGAGATTGCCGTTCTCGAAGCCGTCGACGACACCGGGAGAGCGATCGCCGACGTCGAACTCGTCGTCCTCGTCCTCGTCGTCGGTCTCGTTGACCAATCCGGCGGTCACCTGCGGCTGGTCGGCAACGAAGTTCAGCTCGAGGTCCTCGCCGGGATCGGATTCCCACTCGATGACCAGGTCCCAGCCGTCGCCAGTCCACTCGAAGCGGTGATCCCAGGCGAACGGTACGTCGGGAACGGTCGTCACCTGCGCCCGGAGGTCGAGCGTTGCTGATCCGTGCTCGGCGATGTCTTCTACGCGAGCGGCAGGAGCCGCGCCTGACTCGAGCGTGACGCTGCCCGAGGCGATCCCGTCACCGACGTTGTCCCGGACGATCGTCGACGGCGATTCGACGTAGATACCGCCGCTGTCTCGGACGTCGTTGTTGACGACGCGGACGTTGTTGGTATCTTTTCCGCTGCGTCCACCGACCGTAACGCTGATCCCCTCCTGACCCGACTCGTCAACAATCCTGAGGTTTGACACTGAGACACTTTCGGCGGGCCGGTGTTCGGGCGACGACCGCGAATCAATGCGAACGCCCTCGTCGCCAGGGTCTTTGATTACGCCGCCGTTGATCGTGATGTTCTCGCCGTCCTGAATCAGGACACCGTGGGAGTCCGTTCCGGCAATGTTAACCGAGTTGACCGTCGCATGAGAGGTGTCCGAGACCGTGAAGACGCCCCGTGCAGCGTTCCGAGCGACGACTTGTCCGCAAGTGATATCCGTACAGCTGTTCGCCAGCCGGAACGCGCCGTAACCGCCGCCGGGGTCGATATCGAGAGCGACGATCTCACCGACGGTCGCGTCTTGCGTGTCGTTGAGCAGAACGCCGGCACCGGTCGGTACATCCTTGACGATGATCTCACCAAGCTGGAGCCGATCGACCGCGTACGTCTCGAATGCGTGTTCGTTTGATCCCTCGACAATCCTCTCGATATAGGTGCTGTCGATCTGGATATCCTCGCAACGAATCGTATCGTCACCTCGCCCTTTCGCGAAACCGTCGATTCGGACTCCACTGATCGCCGGTTCACCGCGAATATCCAGGCGACCGATGTGAACGTTCCGAACGCTCCGGAAGAGGAGGGCCTGTCCTTCCCCCCGGATGACGGCCCGCGGAATCTCGATGTTCTCGGCGTCGAGTGCCCGGAGCGCGATACCGCCGTCAACACGGATCGTGCCGCGGACGTCAAGCACCACGTTGCTCGGCACATCGATCGCGTCGGGACCCGGTTCGTCCCAATTCGTCCCGCCGTCGGTTACCGTCCCTGACGCGGCGACGACAACCCGCTCCTTGCGGTCACGACCGTCAGTTAGACTATCGAGGGCCGTCTGTACGGCTTCGGTGAAGTCCTCACCACTGTACAGTGTTTCGTCTTGGGTGTCGACGTGAAGTATGCCTTCCTCGTCCCGCCAGACGAGTGCGTCGGCGTCGCGAGCTGCCGTATGGACGTGATCGACGTCAAGCGAGTGGAGGTCGAACAGGGTGTGTTCGTTCGCGTCGACGTCTCGGTTCCACGGACGTCCGTCTCTGCCTCTGTCGGCACTCTCCTGGGGGGTCGCGGATCCGATAGCCGTTCCTACGCTTCCGATACCGAGCATCGATATTGCAGAGCGACGCGTTAGCGAAAATCCGTCATCGTCCCCTCTATCGTCGCTACTATCAGGTATGTTTTGCTCTACCATATATCGGATCTTGTGAACTATCTACTTATATTTTATTCATATTTATTATAGTTATTGAAATTACAAATAAACTTCGATAACTGAGAACTTATTCCGTCGACAATCGGCGGTGCTGGTTCCCACAGGAGAGTAGCGAGCGGACCCTTTCACTTGCGGTTCGGCCCTGACGATCAGCAGGTACATTTGACGTCGATCGCCACGCCGTCCGAAAACATCGATCGGATCAGCCACTTCCACGTCACCGACGTGCCCGGGCGCTACGAGCCAGGCACAGGCGAGCTTAACTACGAAGCGATCTTCGGGGCGATCGCTGACACCGATTACGACGGATACGTCGACTGTGAGTTCTCACCGACGGGAGACGCCGACTAGGTAGTCGAAACCGTCCTCAAGTGGCGGTAGATCGACCTCACCGGTCCCCGCGCTTCCGCACTGACGACGGGCGCACCCCGTCCGAGCACGACCAGCTGTCCCGCCTTGGACGGTGAACCATCTCGAAGCCAAGTCCCGAAGACACTCGCTTACTCGTCTGCAACAACACGTTCCGAGGGAAGGATACTGGGGACGGGTACTACTCGACGAGTTCGGTACCCGCTAGCTCCTCATTGTTCCAATACTCGTGCTCGTCGGTCGCGCGGAAGCACTTACATCGGTACTCGCTGTCGTCGCTCCCGTACGCCTCTGGCCGCGTCGTCTCACAGACGGTACGGGCCTCCGGGCAGCGGGGATGGAACGGACACCCTTCCGGCTTCTCGGTAGGGTCCGGGATGTCGAGCCCGCGGAGCGGCGACTCTTGCTCGTCTTCGACGAAGAGGTTCGGCGTCGCCCATTTCAACGCCTGCGTGTAGGGATGCTGAGGGTTCTCGATGATCTCCTCGACGGTCCCGATCTCGACGATCTCTCCCAGGTACATCACGGCGATGCGTCCGCCGGACTTCTTCGTCAGATACCTCGCGTTCGAGAGGTCGTGGGACACGAACAGGAACGAGGTGTTGAACATCTCCCGCAGCTCCAGCATGAGGTCCATCATCTCGATCCGCAGCGAGACGTCAAGCGCACTGATAGCCTCGTCTGCTAGGATAAGATCCGGGTTCATCATCATCGCCCGGATCAGGACCGTCCGTTGCTGTTCGCCACCCGAGAGCTGGTGCGGGTAGCGATTCATGTAGTCTTCGACCGGAGTGAGTCCGACGCTTTCGGCGAGCGCATAGATACGCTCCTTGCACTCGCTGCGACCTAGGTCCGTGTTCTTTTTTAACGGCAACAGCAGTGAAGTGATCACGCGCTGATTGGGGTTCAGTGCGCTTCCGGGGTCCTGATGGATGATCTGAAGCGACCGCCGAATTTCGCTGAACGGGATGTCGGCGTTGCGGCTGTCACGCGCTTCCCCGATATCCTGGCCGCGGTAGCAGATCGTGCCGCTGGTCGGGCGCTGGAAGCCGATCGCGGTCTTCCCAAGCGTGGTCTTCCCACAGCCGGACTCGCCGACCAAGGCTATTACCTCTCCTTCGTCGATGTCGAGATCCACCTCGTCGACGGCGCGCACGACCTCGGAGTCGCCGAAGGGACCGAAGCCGCTCTCACCGAACTCGACGGTGACGTCTTGCATCGAGATGACCGGGTCAGCCCCGCTCATTGTTCACCCCCGTCGGCTGCGGCGGACTCGGCCGTCTCCTGTGGCGAGGACGGCAGTTGGATCGCATCTGCCGCGTCCTCGTAGTGGAAGCATGCAGTTTGTTGAGTATTCGACCCCTCTATCGTCCTGAGAGGCGGTTCCTCGTTGCGACACCGGTCGTCCGCGAGCGGGCATCGCGAACTGTACGAGCAGCCGTGGAACTGCTCGACCGGGTCCGGCTTGTCACCGGGTATCGGCTTCATCTCGTCGATATCTGAGGCCAAGCTCGGCGTCGACGCGAGTAGTGCCCTAGTGTAGGGGTGAGAGGCGTTCCAGACGATCTCGTCGGTTTCGCCCATCTCGATGAACTGGAAGGCGTACATGATAACCATTCGGTCTGCCAGCTTTGATAGTAGCGCCAGATCGTGGGTGATCATCACCATCGTCACGTCGTAATTGGTCTGCACATC
The DNA here is from genome assembly GCF_003610195.1 of Halopiger aswanensis. NCBI lineage: Archaea > Methanobacteriati > Methanobacteriota > Halobacteria > Halobacteriales > Natrialbaceae > Halopiger > Halopiger aswanensis. Next base: position 441,310 of record NZ_RAPO01000004.1, read on the forward strand.
TCGAAGGAGGGAGATGATCGACCGCTGCATCAGCAGATCAAGCGCCGCCGTCGGCTCGTCGAGGATCAACAGATCTGGGTCTAGAAGCAGGCTTAACGCGATCAGACCGCGCTGTTTCATGCCCCCGCTCAGCTCGTGTGGATATGAGTCCATAACCCGGTCGGGATCGAGATACAGGTCTTCGAGCAACTGTCGACCCCGCTCTAACCCCTCTTCGACGTTTTTGTTGTGGTCCTGGAGCGTCTCCTTAAAGTGTGCCCTGATCGTTTTGACGGGGTTAAACGAGCTCATCGCCCCCTGGAACACCATGGCGACCCGATCCCAGCGGAACCGTCGAAGCTCTTCCTCCGAGAGGTCTAACACGGAGATTGGGTCACCGCCCTCCGGCGGATTGAACGTGATGTCGCCACGACTCACGCCTGGTTCGACGACGCCGTCGAGCAGCGATGCGGCGAACATCGATTTGCCGCTGCCGCTCTCACCGACGACGCCGAGAATTTCGTCCTGGTAAATATCGATATCGGCGTCGCGGACGACCCGCGATTCGCCTCGATCCATGGGAAAGGCTACGTTGAGATTTCTGACTTCAGCTATCGGTTCGGATTTCATGCGTTATCGTGTTTTCCTTTTGAAGCGGATTTGTCGCCTTCACCAGCCGTTTGTGCGTGTCTTGCTCGGAGTCGGACGTTGAAAACGCTATCGAGCCCCTGCGACAGCAGGACGAACGAGACCGATAACAGGAAGATCGTCAACATCGGCCAGATGAGCCAATGGAGCTTCGCGGTGTCGTTCAGCGCGCCCGATTCGTACGCCATATTCATCATCACTCCCCAGTTCAGTGCGTTGAACGGGAGCACACCGATGAAGTACAGTCCGACCGATCCGAAGATAATTCCACGGGCCGCCAACGCGGCGTTGATGGCGATGTACGGCGTGAGCTGTCCTAACAGGTCCCGCCGGAGGATCGTCCAGGTTCTCAGTCCCATTATCCTCGAGGCCTCAACGTAGTGTTCCTCGCGGATGCTGAGCACCTGCGAGCGGATCTGTCGCGCCAAGGCGGGCCACGCATCGAGACCCAGGAGAACTCCGACGACATACGGGTTCCGAGGCTGGAAGACGGCGACCAGCACCATCACCAATGGGAGCCCCGGGATCGTGATAACGACGTCGGCGATCGTCATGAGTACCCTGTCGACCAACGTGTCTCGAAGGAACCCCGAAAGCAACCCGACGAGCGTCGCGAGACCGATCGCGATCCCGGCGCCGCCTAGGATCATCTGGAACATGGAGGGGGTCGCATGGATGAGCTGCGTGTGAATTGGCCGGCCGAGTGCGTCGGTCCCGAGCGGATACGCCCAGTTCTCGAACGGACCGAGCAGGAACGGTGCCTGACCGGACGACGGGGCGTTCGTGAACCAGACGCCGACGGTTCCCGCCAGGCCAAACATTATGAGCAGGCCCAGACCGACGACCGTCCGCCAGTCGTTGATCGCCACCTTCAGCGGTGCGCGGATGTACAGATCGTACTGCTGTTTCATCCGCTCCCAGCGTGTTAGCGACTCGACAGTGTCTTGGGGCTCGAACAGTGCTTCCAGTTCCGATTGTGTTTCGCCTTCTGAGTCACTCATTCAGTACCACCTCCGCCGCTCGCCCGCGGATCGATGTATCCGTAGGTTAAGTCGGCGATCAGGATCCCAATGATGGTGATCGACGTGAAAATGATCAGCGTCCCCATCAGCAACGGGTAGTCTCTGATGCTGATCGCGTTGTACATGAGCAGCCCCATCCCCGGGTAGGAGAAGATCTGCTCGAGGATGACTGAGCTGCTGAGTACCCCCGCGATCCCGATCATGAATCGCGTGTACATCGGCAAGATCGCGTTCCGACCGACGTACTCGGTCGCGATCCGACTCGGGCGAAGACCGCGGAGCTCCGCCACTCGGAGGTAGTCTTCACCGAGGACGCGGATCGCGTTCCCGCGCAGCGAGATCGCGCCAGAGATTCCGAGAATGCTCGTCGAGAGAATTGGCAGGGCCGCATGGTGAATGATGCTAGTCATGAACTCCAGGTTGAATCCAGGTTCGACTCCGGTGCCGACGCGACCGCCGGTCGGGAACCATCCGAGCTGTAGTGCGGCCGAGTAGATCAGCAGGAGCGCGACGATGTAGTACGGAGTCGACTGTAATGAGACCATGATGGTGGACATGATGGAGTCGAAACGGCTCTTCTCTTTGAAAGCCATTGCCGACCCGAGCAGAATACTCGCTGTGTACCCGATGACGAGCGAGTACACCGAGACGAACATCGACCACGGAATGCGCTCAGCGATGAGCGTCGTGACCGGTTCCTGGTGTGAGAACGACCGTCCCATGCTGAACTCGAACAGCAGTTGGCGCCAGTAGTCGATATACTGGATGTACACCGGATCGTCGGGCTGGATGTTCGCGTACAGCGTGACCATCTCCTCGATCTGTTCGAGGTCGGCTGTCCCGCCGGACGTCGTGATCTGCTGGAGGATGATATTCTGCATCGATTCCACTGGGCCACCAGGCATCATGTGATAGAGTGCAAACGTGAGCGTCACCGTCGCCCAGAACGTAATAACGGCCTGCCCAAGCCGTCGTATGAGATAGTTTAGATTCATGGGTGTGTCTACTATTGTGATCCAGTTACTATTTCTTTGTTATCATTTGTGGTCGGGCGAGTGAGCACCGAGTTCTCACAAGCTATTTTTGGCGGATGCGGCCGTTGAACAGCGCTTCCATGATCGGTTCGCTCACGTTCAACGGCGGTTGCGTATCTGAGACGATCTCGAAGTTCGTCGTGTCCAGCGCTCTAGTCTGATTCTCCTGGATGTAGGCGATTGCCGGGAGGCTGTAGTTGAACCACCACGACAGCGTTCGGGTTATCTCTCGAACCCGCTCGGTTGATTCGGCCGACCGTAGATCGTTGCTCAGTTGAGCCGGTCGGATCTCTTGTCCGCTCCCGCTGATCTCTTCGGCACCGATCTCGCTCGGGATGGTCATGGTAAGCGGAATGCCGGTCTCACCGGTCCCTTCCGTCTCCCCCGGGTCACCGATACGGACACCGTAGAAGTCGTTCGAGAAGTAGGAGGTCGGATGCCACAGCGCGGACGCGACGTGCCAGACCCAACCCATGTCGAACTCCCAGTTCTGCAGTGTGGTGTAGTAGTCCTCGCCGATGGCGTTCACTTCCGTCTCGATCCCGAAGCGATTGAGTGCGTCCGAGAAGGCCGTTGTCGGGAGTGCCTGACCGGTGTTGCTCCGTGAGAGGATGTTGAACGAGACCTGTTCTCCGTCAGGACTGACCCAGCTTCCGCCCTCCTCGGAGTAGCCGGCCGCACGCATGTACTCTCCAGCAGCTTCAGGATCAGACGCAACCGGATACTCGATGAGTTGTTCCGTGAAGTCCTCACCGAGGTATTCCCCGTGGATCGACTCTCGGAGACCGGTCTGCAACTGAGTCGGTTCCGCATTGTACCCGCCCTCGTTCGCGGCCGCACTCATCGCCTCGAGCGGCATGATGGCCATGATCGCCCGGCGGACATTCAGGTTCGAGAGATGCTTGTTGTTCCAGTTGAGGATGAACTTCTGGGCCCGGAACCAGTTGATCGTTCTCTCGATCTCCAGATCCGTGCTTTCCATCCACGTGTCGTCGGGGTGCACTCCCGCACGGTCGAGCGTGTTGTTTCTCGCCATCGCATCGGTTTCGCCGCCGACGGCGTAGATGCGGACCCCGGGGATGTCCGTCGACTCGGCCATCGGATGGTCCTCGACCAGTTCCGCATCGGCCCGGTCGCTGTTCCACTCGGTGGGCCGATACACGCCCGTTCCGTATCCGCCGTCGATGTAGTCTTCCGCACTAATCGTGTACTGGATGAGCTCTTCGGTGACGCTTTCGCGCTCGTCCGCGGAGCTCGCGTCTTCGTAATCCTCGAGATAGTCCGAGAACAGCTCTGAGTGGACGAAGGGCTCACCCACGAGGGAGGCCTGCATCAGCGTCGGCGTGACTGGGCTCTTGAACGTCCGCTTCACCGTGTAGTCATCGACGATTTCGTGACTCTCGTAGCTCGTCGAGTCGTAGTTCTGGTACCGCTTGAGTTCGAACGCGGTGTACAGATCCTCTGCCGTGATCTCGTCGCCGTTCCAGTAGGTCCATCCCTCCGGAATCGAGATCGTCATCTCTCTTTCGTCCGTTGAGATGTCCTCTAAGAACCGTGACTGCACAGTTCCGTCGGCGTGCCCGTTAGCGAGCCCCACGTTGAGGTACGTGCTGATGGTTTGGCCGTAGTTCTGGATATTGAAGGGATTGAACTGAACCTCCGGAAGCGGGCGTCCGACGACAAGGGTAAACCGGTCACTTTCGCCGCCTGCGCCTCCATTCCCACCGTCGCTGCTCGCATCATCTCCGTTGGTACAACCGGCAAGTAGTCCAGTGCCGGCGATCGCACCGATCTCAACAAATTTGCGTCGAGTCCAAGGGCTGCCATCTTCCATGGTTTTTGCTACGGTAACGCGTTAATAGGCATCCTATATAATTGTTAGCGTTATTCAGGTTAGGGAACATATCACAAATTATTACTCTGTAATGGCTTCGTCGGGTTGTCAGCCCTCGCGCTCCCTTTTTGTAAGCTAACGGGATTGGCTTGCGATCTCCGGCCGATCTCACAGCTCTCGCTGCTCTTCACGACGGTGGCAGTGCGTCATCAGTCCGAAGGAAAAAACGACCAAGGCTCCAAACGTGATCACCTGTATAACCGCGATGTAGTACGTCCCCGTCCCGGGTGAGACAACGGTCAAAGATCCCATCAACAGGACGATCGACAACAGAGAGATAATAAACACGTACCGAATACCTGTCTCACGCTCACAGAGATGGTCAATATACTTTTTTGAGGCCATACTTCGAGTGTGGATGTAGGAGTCCAAAAAAGGTTCGGCGGCTCCAAATTTACGCCGACGGTGGAGTACTCACGCTCGATACCGCTCGGTGTTCCCAGTATCGTCTCGGATTGATCCGTGCCGATTCTCGCGTTCCTTGAACGACGAACGGACCACAATACTTTCGATCCGTCGCATGAAATCGCTGAATATGCTAACTCCTGACACCCGTCTCTTCATCGTCGGCATCGTCGGCTTGGTGTTTCTGCTCGTATTGGTTCCGATCTCAGCGGTATATGCTATCGACTATCGTGTCACGGAATCGACGCTCCAGTCGACGAGTGACGATGGCGTCTCGACGTACGAGGAACTCGGTTCCGAAAGTCAGTCGACCGTCGATAGCGTCCGTGATGGGGAGGGACAGTGGTACCGATCACGTGAGTCGGCTCCGGCCCACCTCCCCTTGCTCTATGAGCGTAACGACGCCGTCTATATCGTCACGCTAGAAGAGCGGTACCACTGGTCCAGTTGGCGCGGCAAGGTCCCGATCGGCGCGCTCGCGATTGGGCTGCTCTGCGTGGCGAAGGCCACCCGAGACCAGGTATACAACATAATATACACTGACGAGTTCTGAGACGCGTCTACCGCTTACCACGGTACATACCGTGACATGCTCTCCGTCCGTAGCATAGACACGTCGGTCGTGATACCGCCGAACCGTGCGATCTGCCAATGGGAAAATATCTATATGCGAGGAGTTACCATCCAATCGATATGGCAACACAACAGTCCAGTTCGATCAGCGAGATGGCGCTCGTTCCGAAGAACCGTCTGTTCTGGATACTCGTCGGGATAGGTGTTCTGTTCGTAATTGGCGGTGTAATTTTATCGGAGGGAGTCCTCGCGGGCATGTTCGGAGTTTGGGGAGTTTCGCTCGTAGTCGGTACGATCCTCGGCTACGGTGTGTTGCAGTGGTGGTCGTCCGGTTCCAACTAATCAGAGACCGGTTGGTGGACAACGCCGTACGGGAACCGACGACGCCGGATCGAGACGGGAACGAATCGATCCGCTCGACACGCGTCTTGGGAACTCTGTCGTTCGAGAATCTCGACGACAGCGTCTGCGAATCCAAGAGGAGTCAGGTGGCGGTGTGACGGACATATCCGACGAACTCGAGCATTTGAAGGATACGATTCAGAGCTATCTCTGAACGCTCGAAGAGCGACGCATCATCGTCCACGAGGGCGACAGTTATCGACTCGGACTACGGTTCCTTAACATCGCCTCTCACAGGTAGGGACCCAACAGCTGATGTACTCCACGTCGCTCGGTGGTTCGAAAAACGAGGGCGCGTTAGACCGCCGCGGCGACGCTCACTGGGTGTTGAGCGTCACGTAGCCGTTGAAGTTGAGAACAACGTACTGCGCGAGGTCGCCGAAGAGCGCCTTTCCGGTCGGCGACCGCTTCTGACCAAGGATGAACACGTGGTCCGCGTCCATCTCCTCCGCGACTTCGATGACCGTCTCTGCACGTTCCTTTTCGGAAGATACGCGCGGAACTATTTCGTAAGACACCTCGTCATCGTCATCGAAGACCGATCGCGAAACTTCTTCAGCGTCGTTCATCGCCGCCTGGTAGGCGTTCTGGTCCGTGTATGACGTCTGTTCGATGTCCCCGATCGTGTTGAGGACCTCCTGTGTCTCCTCAAACTCGTCTTCCGTGAGCGTAACGAGGAGTATGAGGTCGGCGCCGGAACCGAGCGCGTGTTCTTTCGCTTCCTGGAGGAGTTCCGCGTGGGATTCGGAGTTCTCGATGAGTACTAATCCTCTGTCCATGTTACTGCGTTTATCTCACGTTATCTAAGTCTGTCGCAGACATCGACGCTATCGCGGACATTGACAGCGTCGCGTTCACTCCATAACCGAGCGTGAAGTCCGATCGGCCAGGCTATGCCAGACACGGTCCAGCAAGAGAACTTAGTGTCGTTTACTCGACGACCACTCACTCCTCGTGAACGGTAGTTTTTCACTTTGCTTCCAGTTCCACTGCTCCTAACAGCGATGCTGATAGAAAACGAAAGTGACGTTCAAATGGCCGATAACACGGTTCTGCCGCCTCGTTCAGGTCTGCGATATCCTACGCAGATCTATCACGCTCTGCGACGAGCTCGACGGCACTCGCCCTCCTCACTCGAGCGTGAGTTGATACGTCCCGGATTCGACCTCGATCACGATCGATCCGTCCACGCGGTGCACATTCGTGATGCCTTCGGGGAGTGACGAGGCGACTGGCGTCACGTCGATCCGGTTAGTCTCGACGTCGGCAGGGAGCGAAATCGAGGCGGTCGCGTTCCACGGCACCGTCACCTCGAGGTCGCAGTTCCCGTTCGATCGGGACCAGGCAACCTCGACGGGGCCGCGTTCGGTTGGGACTCGGCCCGAGGCGTGTTCGAGGTGGTCGATCGCCGGCCGAATCTCGAGGTGAGAGGCCTCTCGTTCGGCGAGACGGACGCCGAGCAGCGCGCGCTGGATACTCACGAGCACCGGCGCGCCCATCGCGTGGGATTCGCTGCGGTTTTGCCGCTCGTTGGTCGGCAGATCCGAATCGCGACAGTGCCAAGTCTCCCAGGTGAACGTCCCGCCCTGTGCGAGGATGTTCGCCCAGCCGTCGTCCTCGGCGTTCGTGAGCAGATCGATCAGCGCGTCGATTCGATCCGCCGCTTCGAGCGCCTCGAGCAGCCGCGGGACCATCATCGGCCCCATTCGCATTCCCATTTCGGCGATGTGGTCGGCAACCCCATCGATCGCGTCGTCGGGGACGAGACCGAATGCGAGCGCGAACGCGTTAGCGTGCTGGGAGCGGCCCTCGCTGGCGTCGGTCGCGTCGCAGCCGTCGACGAACAGGTCGCCGTCGAAGCAGTGCTCTCGAATCGCATCCTCGAGCGCCTGCTGCCGATCCCAATACGTCTCGATCTCCTCGGTCGGCCGATCGAGGGCGTCCGCGATGGCTGCGGCTTTGGCGAAGGCGTTGACGCCGAGGATGTTGACCGTCGTCCGGGCGGGCCAGTCGCGGTCGTAGCCGTAGCGCATCTCCGGCGGCCAGTCGACGATTCCCTCCTCGTAGGGGCCGCCCTCGCCGCCCGAGAGGTTAGTGACGAGACCGGTTTCCTCGTCGACGTGCTCGGCGATGTAGTCGGCGACCGCCTGCACGACCGGATAGGCCGTCTCGAGGATCGCCCGGTCGCCCGATTCACGGTAGTACTGCCAGACCCAGTCGGGGAACGCTTCGGTGAAATCCGGGATGTCGCGCTTGCCGTCGCCGTTGGGGTAGACGGCGTTCAGTCGCCCCTCGTCCTCCCAGTAGCGATAGTGCGACCGAACGAACTCCCGAATCGCCTGGCGCGTCAGCGCTCGCTCGCCGAACGCGCGCCGCGAGACCGCCGAGATGTTCAACGCGTCCATGAGGAACTGTCCCTTCTCCCGGGTCGGCGTGTCGATGAACTGCTCCTGGCTGCCGTACAGCGCCGAGTGACGCGCGAGTTCGAAGACGTCATCGAGGGTCTCGTTCGAACATTCGAACGTCGCCGCGTGTTCGTCCGGGACTTCGTTGTGCAGCGCCCGAAGCGACACCTGATCGGCCTCGAGATTTTCGCCGGGCGACTCGACTTGCAGATAGCGGACGCCGAGGTAGTTGAACGGCCGGAACGTGCACGCGCCGTCGCGCTGCACGTAGGCGTAGCGCATGTCGGTCCACTGGGTGCCTTCCTGCTCGTGGACGGTTCCGTCTTCGCGCAGGCGGTAGCCCGCTCGCATGTCGACGCGGTGGCCGGCGGTGCCGTCTTCGAACGCGACCGTCGGCAGGCCGGTGTAGACGCGGCCGAAGTCGACGACGGACGTCTCGTCGTCGATTTGCGTGATTGATTCGGGTTCGATTTTCCTCCCGACGACCTCTCGATCTTGTGCGATGAGTCGCTCCCACGGGTCGGTCGGATGCTCGCCGACCACGCCGGCAGCCGTCCAGTCGGCGTCGTCGAACCCGGGTTCGGCCCAGCCGCAAGGCTCGTCGCGACCGTCGACGATTTCGACCGCCTCGCCGATCTCGTCGTTTCGCAGCGGCGCGTCCTCGTCCCACTCGGCCTCGCGGAGTCGCCAGGAATCGTCGGTGACGATCGTCCGCTCGGTCCCGTCGGCGAGTTCGATCTCGAGTTGGCAGATGAATCCGGGCTCGGCGGTCGGCCGTCCCTGGCCCTCGCCCTGCCACGTGAACAGCGCGCCGACGGCGTTTTCGCCGGTCTCGAGCGCATCGGTCAGGTCGACGATCTTGTAGTAGTGGAAGTCGGGGTAGGAAAACGACTGGCCGCGGTCGACCCGCTCTCCGTTGACCGAGAGTTCGTACTGGTGGCAGGCGGCGACGTACGCGCGAGCACGCTCGACGTCGGCGTCCTCGGGGAGCGCGAACTCGCGGCGGGCGTAGGTGAACTGGCCGCGCTCGAAGTCCTCGACAGCGTCGGCGTTGACCTCTCCAGGTCGGCGGATCCAGTTCGCCGCCCAGTCGTCGGCCTCGAGCAGGCCCGTGCCCCACATCGCGGGCTCGCTCCACGCGCCGGCCTCGTCGCCGTCCCAGACGCGGACCTTCCAGTAGTAGTCCGTATCCGCCTCGAGGGCCGGCCCGTCGTAGGTGACCGACGGCGTCTCGCGCTCTCGCTTTCCCGTATCCCAGACGTCGCCCTCGTCGTCGGCCAGGCGCTCGCGGCTCGAAGCGACGAGCACGCGATAGGCCGTCTGGCCCGCGCCGCGGCGGTCGGTGTCGACTCGCCAGCGGAGGTCCGGCTTGCGCTCCTCGATACCGAGTGGGGTCTGGACGAACTCGGTTCGCAGCTCTGTTGGTTGCATCCGCGTCATCTCGTGCACCACGGTTGGTCGCGGACCAAGTAATAGGTGCCGACGTATCAGCCCCAGTGCTCGAGCAGCGAGACTCGGTCGCGACGATCGCGAGGAGAACGATTAAGCGCGAGCACCCGTGAGTCGTTCGCATGGCCGACCCAGGAGTATGCCCGTCGATCGATGAGCACCTCGAGCCAGACGCCGACCGTGCGACCGAAGCGTTCCAGAGCGCTATCGACGCCTGCGCCGACGCGGGCGGCGGCACGGTCGTCGTGCCGAGCGGCGAGTACGAGATCGGCACGATCGACCTCCGGAGTAACGTTACGCTCTCGCTCGAGGCCGGAGCGACCGTGTCCCCCGCGCAGGAGCAGTCGGCGTACGGCGACGTGTACGGGCCGGACGGCGAGCGACCGTTCGTGCGCGCCGAAGGCATCGAGAACGTCACGATCACGGGTCGGGGCGTCTTCGACGGCTGCGGAACCGACTTCCACGAGATGGACGAACCGCTGCGCGGTCACTCCGGCGAGAGCGAGCACCACCCGCTCATCGCGAACGCCCCGCACGAGGCGCGCCAGGGTGACGACTATCTCGACCCCGCGGTCGGCACCGAGGAGTGGCCGCGGGCGAAATCAGAGTTCCGCCCGGGACCGATGTTCCTCCTCGAGGACGCGACGAACGTGCGATTCGAGGACGTGACGCTGCGGGACATGCCGGCGTGGACGATCAGCCTCCACGACTGCGACGACGTCGGCGTCCACGGCGTCACGATCGACAACCACATGCGGATTCCCAACTGCGACGGGATCTCGATCATGAACTCGCGCGACGTTCGCATTTCGGACTGTTCGATCCGCTCCTGCGACGACTCGATTACGATCGGGACGCGCGCAGAGAGCGACGGGGAGACGACCGGCGTTACCGTCACCAACTGCACGCTCGCGTCGGCAGCCTGTGCGATCAAGTTTGGCTCCGAGACGTATGCTCCGATCCGCGACTGCGTCTTCGAGAACTGCGTGATCCGCGACTCGAACCGCGGCCTCGGGATTCAGCACCGAGACGCGGGCGACCTCGAGAACGTCCTGTTCTCGAACATCGTCGTCAAAACTGGGTTGCTACCTGGCCCGTGGTGGGGCAAAGCCGAACCGATCTACGTGACGTCAGTGCCTCGAGACGAGGAGACGGACCTCGGCCGGATCCGCAACGTTCGGTTCTCGAACATCGTCGCCCGAAGCGAGAACGGCGCGCTCGTCTACGCCCACGAAGACGCCGACGTGGCCGCCGTCACCCTCGAAAACGTGCGCGTCGAGATCAAGGACAGTCCGCACGCCGATCGCGTCGGCGGGAACGTCGACCTCCAGCCGACGGCCGTCGAAGCGCCGATCGCCGAACGGGAGATCGCGGGGATCGACTGCGAGGGCGTCCGCGACCTCGAGTTGCGCGATATCGCCCTCGAGTGGGGGATCGATCTTCCCGCGTACTACGCGAACGGGATTCGGTGTACCGACATCGAGGACCTGGAGATCGACGGCTTCAGCGGTCGACAGGCTCACGAGGGCGCGAACAACGCAGCCGTCGCGCTCCGCGGCGTGCGGACGGTCTCGATCAGGAACTCGCGCGCTCGAGCGGGAACCGGCACCTTCTGCTCGATCGAGGGAACAGCGGACGAGCGCCTGTTCGCGGGCAACGATCTGGCGGATGCCGAAACCGCGATCGATAGCGAGGGCGAGTACGGATTCCGGGAATACGGAAACGTCCCGCCCGCACAGTAGGGTCGGGCGGTGTGGCGCCGGCTACCGCTCGTCCGACCGCGTCTCGACGACGCCGCACTCATCGGTACGGCGGCAACAATCAGCCGTTCAAATTCATGGAAAGCGACTCCTGACTGGAACGCAGGTCGCTGACTCGGTATTTTTCGCGCGATCACCGGGTGAGCGGAGCCGGGATAGTTAACACCCCCGGCGACAACAACAGGCGTGGTTGCCGATGACTTCGACAAATACGATCGCGCAGGGGCCCAGAGCGGGAAGCACCTGGCCCGCCGAGTGGGAGGAGTACGACGATCCGCACACGGGCGCTCGAGTTACTCGACTGACGAGCCACCCCGACGACGACTACCACCTCTACTTCACCGAGGACGGCTGGTACGACGACGGCCGCCGGCTGCTGTTTCGCAGCGACCGGACGGGGAGCCGACAGCTGTTCTCGATCGACCTCGAGTCAGGGCTGATCACGCAGGTCACGGCGCTCGAGGAGTTCCAGGGTCAAACCTCGATTCACCACGAGACCTCGGACGCATACTTCTGGGTCGACGACAACCTGGTTCGGTTCGACCTCGAGCGACTCGAAGTTACGGACGTCCTCTACGAGGCGCCTGAGGGGTACGGAGGCGGATCGATGGACGTCAACGCCGACGGGACCGTCGTCTACGCGGCGGTCAGCGAGGCGGGCGTGGATCTCCCGGGTGAAGAGCCGCGGATGGACGAGATGATGGAGGCGCGGCCGCACACGAAGATTCTCGCCGTGCCGATCGACGGCGACGGCGGCGACCCCGAACTGATACACGAGGAGGATCGCTGGGTCAGCAGCCACGTCAACGCCTCGCCGACCCGACCCGAACTCTTCACGTTCTGCCAGGAGGGGCCGTGGGACGGCGTCGAGCACCGTATCTGGGTCGCGGATACCGAATCCGGCGACATCTGGAAAGTCCGCGAAGTGCCCGAGGACGCCGGCATCGGTCACGAGTACTGGATGGCCGACGGCGAGCGGATCGGCTACCACGGCTCGATGCGCGATCCGCAGGGCCGCGATCAGGTGGACGAGCCGGAGCCGTTCATCGGCAGCGTCCGGTACGACGACACCGACCGCCGGGAAACCGATCTTCCGGACGAGGTGTACGCGCTGACTCACACCCACGCGAACTCGCCCGAACTGCTCGTCTGCGACGGTTCCTTCACGGGACTGCCTTACAACATCCTCTACCGATGGGACGAAGGTGCAGGCGAGTACGAGGGGCCGCGCGCCCTCGCGACCGTCGACTGGAAGCCCGAGAGCCCACATCCCCACTCGCGGTTCAGCCCGGACGGCTCGCAGGTTGTGTTCGATTCGGACCGGTACGACGGCTCGAGCAACATCTACCTCGTCGACGTCCCGGCGTTCGAGTCGCTGCCCGAGTACGAGCCGTCCGAGTGGGACTGAGCGGCGGATAACCCTCCTGCGTGTTCTCTCCACGTTCGTCCTCGAACGCCATCTGCTCCGTGATAATCAGATTTAATATACGGGTGGTGAACGAGATCGACGCTCACCCGTGATCGACGGTTGGCCGGCCGCGATCGTGGCGAACGCTACGTTCGCGGGTTCTTGGTAGCCGAAAGTCGAACTGCGTACGCGTGCTCGTGGTCCGGTTCCGTCGAGAGAGCAACCGTGAGCGAGTTGCCAGTAACGGTCAACTCACATTCGCGGTCGCCGTCGCGGGTGAGGAGCGCGGCCGTCGCCGGCGGTTCGTCGACGTGGTCGAGCAGCGACAGCGAGAGGGCGTCGCCCGGCCGCTCGAGCGCAATCGCGTAACAGGTGCCGTCGCGCCACGTGTACCGGACCGGGACGTCGCTCGCCCCGTCCTCCGCGACGGCCCAGGGTCGCGTCCCGAAGATCGCCTCGCCGTTGATCGAGAGCCAGTCACCGAGAGCCTCGAGGCGCGAGCGCTGGATCTCGGGGATCGTCCCGTCAGCTCGCGGACCGACGTTCAACAGGAGGTTCCCGTTCTTCGAGACGATATCGACGAACGAGCGGATCAATTCGCCGGGCGAGAGCTGCTCGGCCTCGCCTTCGACCCGATTGTAGCCGAACGAGCGGCCGATCCCGCGACAGGCTTCCCACTTCTCCTCGTGGATCTCGTCGTACGAGTGGTACTCGGGCGTGACGAAGTCGCCGTGGTATTCCGACGGATCCCACCGTTCGCTTTCAGCCCGGATCGCATCGTTCGAGGCGCGATCGTTAACCGCCACGGCCCTATCCTGCGCAGCGGCGCGATTGTAGTAGTCGGCGATCAATTCCTTCGCGCGGACGTCGTCGCTGTGTCTCGTCGGGACGTCGAACCACAGCAAATCCGGATCGTATTTCCGAACCAGTTCGCGGTGTTTGGCGTTCATGAAGTCGACGTACTCCGGCCCGGGGCCGCCGCCGTCCTCGAGCGGGTGGGCAGGTTCGAAGTCAGGGTGACCGAACTGCCCGTCGAAGCCCGGCTGGTAGTAGTTGAAGTTCGCGTGGTACGAGGGCGCGAATCGGAGCCCCCGCTCCCGGATCGCCGCCGCTAGGTCTGCGACGAGATCCCGTTCGGGCCCCATCTCGGCGGCGTTGTACCGCGTGTAATGGGTGTCCCACAGCGGAAAGCCGTCGTGGTGTTCGGCGGTGAGGACGACGTATCCCGCTCCGACGTCGGCGAAGAGGTCGGCCCACGCGTCCGGATCCCAGTTCTCCGCGGTGAACTCCTCGATGAAGTCGGCGTACTCGACGTCCTCGCCGTATGTTTCGCGATGGTACTCGCGGGTCGGCGATCCCTCCTCGTACATGTAGTACGGATACCACTCGGCGTACGGCGAGGCGTCTTCGCCGCCGATGTCGGCGTCGGGAGGCGCCCAGGCTGGGACGGAATACACGCCCCAGTGGACGAAGATGCCTAGCTTGGCGTCGTGGAACCAGTCCGGGACGGGATGCGAATCGAGCGACTCCCAGGTCGGGTCGTATGGTGACATACAGCAGATAACCGAACGGCGTGTGAAATAGATTGTGCCGAGCCGACGGGTGAGCGACGGTCTCAAGCGCGCCGCCGAACCCGACCGTAGGTTTTTGCGGGTGGCCCGAGCAACCCGACTATGCACAGGCGGTTCGACACCACGGAGACACGGGAGCAACGGCACCTCGACGGAACCTGGGAGTTTACGACGGCCCTCGAGGCGGACGCGACCCCGGCGGACTTCCCTGCGGAGCCAGAGACGATCCCAGTCCCCTGCGCGTGGAACGCGCTGGCGGACTACGCCGACCACCACGGGTCGGCGTGGTACCGCCGAACGATCACGCTTCCCGACTGCGCGAACGTTCGCGTTCGATTCCTCGCCGTGTCCCACGAGGCGATCGTCTATCTCGACGGCGAGCGGCGGGTCGAACACTCCGGCGGCTACACGCCGTTCGAGTTCGTGGCCGAAGACCTCTCCGCGGGTGAGCACGAACTCCTCGTCCGCGCCGAAAACGGCCGATCGGAAACGACGATTCCGCTCCCCGAGACCGACTGGTTCGACTACGGTGGCATCACTCGCGAGGTCGTGCTCGAGACGGTTCCAAACGTCTACATCGACGATTTCGACCTCCGGTACGACCTCGCTTCGGATCCGGACGGCGGGCGAACGACGGCACGTATCCGAGCCGACGTCGACGTCTCGAACTGCGATCGCGAAACCGACCGCACCGTGGCGGTCACGATCGGCGAGACGACGGTCCGCGAGCGGGTGACGGTACCGGCCGGGAAGACGAGCGTCGAACTCGCGCTCGAGCGCCCGGTCGACCGGTGGACGCTCGACGATCCGACGCTGTACGACGTGACGGTCGCACTCGAGGCCGAGGAGACGGTCGTCGACGACCGACGGGATCGGATCGGCTTTCGTGAGGTGACCGTCGACGGCCGAGAAATCCTGCTGAACGGCGAACCGGTCGACCTCCGCGGCGTTAATCGCCACGAAGACCACCCGGAGTGGGGGTCGGCGCAGCCGCTGCGGGTCATGCGCGAGGACCTCGCACGAATCCGCGAGGCGGGGCTGAACTGCATCCGCTGTTCGCACTATCCGAACCACCCGAGATTTCTCGACCTGTGCGACGAACTGGGGGTACTGGTTATCGAGGAACTGCCCTACTGGCACTTCGACGCCGACGACTTCGAGCGAGCGGACCTCCTCGAGCGCGGCGAACGGATGCTCGAGGAGATGATTTCGCGGGACCGCCATCACCCGTCGGTGTTCGCCTGGAGCCTCACTAACGAATGCGCGAACGAGCAGGCGGGCGTCGCCGAGGCGACCGACCACCTAGCAACGGTCGCACGTGAGACCGACGACTCGCGACTCGTCACGCTCGCGTCGTACAACGAATGGGTCGATCGCGGCGAGGACCGGTGTCTCGAGCACTGCGACTTCGCGTGCGTCAACGGCTACTACGGCTGGTACACCGACGAACCGGTGGCGGCCGACCAGTGGACGGGATTCCTCGAACGGATCGCGGACCGCCGCGACTGTCCGATCTTCGTCTCCGAGTTCGGGGCGGGCGCGATCGAGGGCGAGCGGACCTGGGAGAGGGCGAAGTGGAGCGAGACCTACCAGTCCGAATTCTTCGAAACGGTCCTTCCGGTCCTGCTGGCCGACGATTCCGTTGCCGGGTTTACCATCTGGCAGTTCTGCGATACGCGAACGAGCCGCGATCCGATGAGCCGGCCGAAGTCGAAGAACAACAAGGGGATCGTCGGGGAATACCGGCGGCCGAAAGCGGCCTACGAAACGGTTCGTCGATTGCTCACGGAGTAACCGCTTCACGCGAGTCCTCGAGACCGTCAGTAAATCGCGTGTCCGCCGTCGACGTAGAGCATGTGGCCGGTGACGAACGACGCGTCGTCGCTGGCCAGGTAGAGGTAGGAACCGGCGATTTCGTCCGGCGGGGCCCGCCGCCCCATCGGGTTCGGTTTCTGAAATCCCGACCTGTCAGTCGTCGAGCCGTCGTTTTCGGTACTGATCTGCGTCGCGACGGGGCCGGGAGCGACGGCGTTGACGCGAATGTCGTACTCGGTGCACTCGAGGGCCGCGACGCGGGTGAGCATCATGATCGCCGCCTTCGAGGGATCGTAGGCGGCGTGGCCGACCTGGGCGTACTCGGAACTAATGGAGGCGGTGTTGATGATCGATCCGGAGACGCCGCGGTCGGCCATATCGGCTGCGGCCGCCTGACACCCCGCAAAGACGCTTCGAGCGTTCGTCTCGTAGACCGTATCGAACGTTTCGACGTCGAGGTCAAGCAGCGACCCGCCTCGAAAGATCCCCGCGTTGTTCACCATGACGTCGACCCCGCCGAACTCGCGGGCCGCCTCGACGAGCGCCTCGAGATCGGCCGGATCGGAGACGTCCGTCTGCACGAACCGGGCCTCGCCGCCGTCGCGTTCGATCCGTTCGTGCGTCGGCGCGCGGTCGTCGTCACCTTTCGGCGACTCGCGAACGTCGGCGACGAGAACCGTCGCACCGGCATGGCCGAACCGCTTGGCGACCGACCGGCCGATACCCGAACTCCCGCCCGTCACGATGACCGTCTCACCGGTGAAATCGTACTCGCTCGTGCCCATACCGGTTCTGCGGGGGACAATTCCTTATGTGTACCGCCTGGTCTCGAGCGAGTCATCTGTAATCGATTGTCCGGTGGGGGCGGACGGCATCGAATTACTCGTACGCCCTTCTTGTAGTGATCGTCTAGCGAAGATGGCGCGCAGCGCGGACATGGGACCCGTCTCGTGGTAGCAAGCCTCGTTTCCATCTGGTTCACGTCCGCCATTACCAGAATCACGGATAGAATTACATTACAACCGTACTTGTGTAATCCATTGGTGGAGTGAGAACGCGACTACCGCTCGAAATAACTGAATTACCGCTGAACAGCGTCTCTCGAAGGGATCAAACGGAATGCAGGCCCCATCATGAATTATCTAGCGCTGTCCGTTGTCACCGGACGGATCCCGTTACGAAGTCAACCCTCGGCGGACAAATACTCTAGCCGTAATTTGTAGTCCAAAGCCGGGTCCGAACGGCACAGACGACACTCGTGGCCCGACGATCGCTTCAACAGTGAACGGAGAAAAGTTCCGAGTACCGAAGCGAAATCAATACTCGCGTTATCGGAACTGCGGCATAACTTCGTCGGCGAACAGTTCCATTCCGTCGGTCTCCGGGAAGTCGATGAACCAGCCCTGGAACTTCGTTACGCCAGCCTCGATCCGGCGTTCGATGGCTTCGGCACACTCCTCTGGCGTGCCCATGATGAAGAACTCGCGGGCGTCCGCTTCGGTTTCGATCGGCGCCTGATCCTGATACTCCTCTTCGAACTGAATCGGCGTCATCAGATCGATCAGCGACTCGAGTTTGTCCTCGTCGCGGGTACAGATGACGTGGCCGTCCCAGGAGTACTCGATCTCGTCGGGGTCGCGCCCGACCGTCTCGCAGTGGTCCTCGATCACCCCGATCTTGTGCTCGAGGGTGTCGACGTCGCCGTTGAAGACGTCGGTGTTCCAGACGTCGGCGTGTTTGGCGACGAGTTTCAGCGTCACCTGTTCGCCCTGGCCGCCGACCAGAATCGGCGGGTGCGGGTCCTGCACGGGGCCGGGATCGCAGTAGGCGTCCTCGATCTGGTAGCGCTCGCCCTCGAAGGTCGCGCCCTCGCCGGTGTCGGTCGCCCACATTTCCTTCATCAGCCGGATGCCCTCGTCGAGGCGCATCAACCGCTCGAAGCCGTCGCGGTACTCCCAGCCGTAGGCGTCGTACTCGGGTTCGTGCCAGCCCGCGCCGAGGCCGAGCTCGAGGCGACCCTCCGAGATGACGTCGAGCGTCGCGGCCATCTTCGCGACTAAGGCGGGGTTGCGGTAGTCGTTACAGAGCACGAGCGACCCGAGGTTGATGTCGTCGGTGAAGCCGGCCATCGCCGACAGCAGCGTCCAGACCTCGTACTCGGCGTGGTCGCGCCCCAGCATGAGGTGGTCGGGCGCCCACGCGGCGTCGAAGCCCAGTTCCTCGGCTTTCAGGATGCCCTCCTTCGTCGTCTCCCAGTCCAGTCGCTCGTACCGGGGCGTGTCGCGGTGGACCGGCTCGTCGTCGCCCTCATCGGGGGCGCCGGCGAACACCGGCACGTTGTACTCGAATGTAATGTCTTCGGACATGGTTCACTCGACGGCGAAGTGTTCCAGTGCTTCGTGGTTCAGCTTCGTGCTGACGCCGGGCTCGTCGGGGATCGGAATCGACCCGTTTTCGGGCGAGGGCGGATTCTCGAAGATCGCGTCGGCGTAGGTCGACTCTTTCTCCTCCTGCTGTTCTTCGAACCACTCCGGCATCGGGAAGTACTCCGCCATCGGCATGTTCGTGTGCGCCGCGATGGCGTGTAGCGTCGGATTCGTGCCGGCGTGGGGAATCACGGGGACGTCGTGAACCTCGGCCATATCGGCGACCTTCATCATCTCGGTGATGCCGCCGACCCGACCGACGTCGGGCTGGAGGATGTCGACGGCCTCCGCCTCGAGGAGGTCCTCGTGGCCCCAGCGAGTGAACTCGTGCTCGCCGCCGGAGATCGGCATTGGCGCGGCCTCGCGAACCTCGGCGTAGCCGTCGATGTCGTCGGCGATGACCGGCTCTTCGACCCACGCCATGTCGTAGGGCTCGAGGCGGTCGAGCATCTTCTTGGCGTAGCGGACCGACCAGCCCATGTAGGCGTCGGCCGCGATTTCGATCTCGTCGCCGACGGCGTCGCGGACCGTCTTGACGATCTCTTCGTTTTTCTTCATCCCCGAGCGGCCGGCCTCGGGGCCGTGGAGGAAGCGCAGCTTCATCGCGTCGAAGCCCTCCTCGGCGTACTGGACGGCCTCGCGCTCGAGTTTCTCCATGTCGACGGGGTGGAGGTTCGACGCATAGGCGGGAATTTCGTCTTTGGTGGGACCGCCGAGCAGTTCGTACACCGGCTTGCCGGCTTCCTTGCCCGCGATGTCCCAGAGGGCCTGATCGACCGCGCTGATGGCCATGACGGCGACGCCCTTCCGACCGAACGGCAGCGTCGCGCGGTACATCTGTTCCCAGAGTTTCTCGCGCCGGGTGGGATCTTCGCCCATCACGATCTTCGAGAGCGTCTCCTCGACGACGGTGGCGATGGCGCCGCTTCCCCAGTTCCCGACGCCGACGCCGGTGATGCCGGCGTCCGTCTCGATCTCGACGACGACGTCACCCACGGGCCCCATCCACTTGCGGCGGGCCTGCGGGTTCTCGCCGTCGACGTTCCGATACTCCTCGTACTTCGACATAATCGTCACGAGCGGGAACTCGATAAACTCGCCCCACGACTCGTTGCTGATCTTGGTTGCACTGACGTCTGTGATTTCCATCGTCTTTCCTCGTAGGTGCCACTGCTTTCGGCAACGATAAAATCCTTTCCACTGCTCGGATCTCGCCGCCGTTTGTGTTTGTCTGTCAGCTTCGTTTGCGCGCTCATCCCCACGTCGGCCGCTCGAGTGCAATCGATCACGCGAGGACTGACTCCTCTTAACGGCCGTCCTCGTTATATCCAGTACGCTATCGAACCCGGTGCCCTCTGTGATCGATCCCGCATTGCCTTCCGAAGAGCGTAAAGTTATATGTGGCTGGGTTACAAACCACCAGTAGCTCGACCAGAGCGAGAGGTAACTCCAGCATGAAGGCTATAGTTCACACCGGACCCAGATCTATCGAAATCCGCGAACGAGAGAAACCGACGGTTGCCGCCGACGAAGTGCTCGTTCAAGTCAACTCCGCAGGCCTGTGCGGCAGCGATGCCCACGCCTATACGTACGAAGACGGCTATGAATGGATCCCGTTGCCCCGCATCATGGGCCACGAATACTCCGGCGAAGTCGTCGAGGTCGGCGAGGACGTCACCGATTTCGACGTTGGCGATCACGTCGTCGAAGAACCGATCCACGACTGCGGCTCGTGTTTTCAGTGCAAGAACGGCCAGCCCAACGTCTGCCGGAACTTCGAGATCACGGGGATGCACAACGACGGCGCGTACACCGAGTACACGACCGTCAAACCCAAAGACCTGCACCACATCCCCGACAGCGTCCCGCTCAGACAGGCGAGCATCACCGAACCGCTGAGCATCGCGACGCGAGCGGTATTTGACCAGTCGACCGTCACACCCGGCGATCTCGTCCTCGTCGAGGGCCCCGGCCCGATCGGCGTCCTCGTTGCGGCCGTCGCCGACTCGCTGGGCGCGAACGTCGTCGTTTCGGGGCTCGGCAAGGACACCGAGTACCGCCTGCCGCTCGTCGAACGGCTCGGCGTCGACACGATCGACGTCGAAAACGGCGATCTCGAGGCGTTCGTCGAGTCGCAGGCCGACGGCGGCGGCTTCGACGTCGTCTTCGATACGACCGGCCACAAGAGCGGCGTCGAGATGGGCGTCGAGCACGTCCGCAAGGGCGGCCAGGTTGTCGTCGTCGGATTGCCCGGCGCACCGAGCGAACTGTTCATGACGCCGGTCGTCCGCGGCGAAGTCATGGTGAACACGTCCTACGGATCGACCTGGCGGAACTTCGAACAAGCAATCCGTCTTCTGGACGGCGGCGAGATCGACGCCGACGAAATCATCGACACCTCCTACAGCATCGAGGACCCAACCGCAGCGTTCGATGCGTTCCTCGAGTCCGAGACCTGCAAACCGGTCTTCTCGTTCGCAGACCTATGAGCGGCCATCAAGCGGTGCGATCGCTGTAGCGCCGGCTGCGAGCCGGGATATCGACGCCGTTCGGCATCAATCTCGAGCCGTTTTGCGACACAACGTTTAGTAGCGCTCGACGCGTCGCATTTCGTATACGATGGTGCTGGATACCCATACGCACGCGTGGACGCGACCGAGCCGAGACCACCCCTGGGTCAACGGCCCGCTCGTGGAGACGGTCGACGACTTTTCAGTCGACACCGTCTACGACGCCGACGCGCTGCACGCGGACATGGAGGCGATCGGCGTCGACGAGGCCGTCGTCGTCGGCTACCCGATCTGCGAGTGGACCGACAACCGCTACACGCTCGAGTGCGCCGAGCAGTACGACGACCTCTACGGGATCGTCATGCTGGACCAGTTCGCCGACGACGCGGCCGCACAACTGCGCTCGTGCATGGCGACCGACGGCATCCTCGGCTTCCGACTCGGCGCGATCTGTCCCTACGATCGGATGTGGGAGACGTTCGATCCGGACGTGGACTGGCTGCGCGACGCCATCGACGAGCCCGAGTTCTGGGACGCGGCCCGCGACACCGACGCCCTGGTGCAGATTCTCGCCCACTACGACCAGCTGGATCAGGTTGTCGACCTGATCGAGACGTACCCCGACCTCAGTTACGCGCTCGATCACTTCTGTCACGCCGGTCCCGACACCGATCCCGACGAGGTGTTCGCACCCCTCGAGCCGCTGGCCGCCGACGAGTACGACGTCGCCGTGAAAATTTCGGAGATCGTCCACCGCTCCGAGGAGGGCTTCCCCTACGCCGACATGCACGATCACGTCCGCTGGCTGCTCGAGACGTTCGGGCGCGAACGGGTCGTCTGGGGCTCGGACTTCCCGAACGTCAGCGACGAAGCGAGCTACGAGGAAAGTCTGCAGTGGCTCGAGCACGTCGACGGCCTCTCGCAAAAAGACCGGGAGTGGCTCACCGAGCGGTCGTTCAAGGACCTGGCGGGGATCTGACCGCTATCCGTTCACCGAATCGGTACCGCGTTACTCTTCCGTGCCGACGACCGGATTCTCGAGCGTCCCGATACCCTCGATTTCGGCTTCGACGGTGTCGCCCGGCGAGAGGAGTTCGGGCGGGTCGCGGAAGATACCGACGCCGCCGGGCGTGCCGGTCGAGATGACCGTCCCCGGCCGCAGCGTCGTGAAGTTGCTGATGTACTCGATAACCTCGCCGACGTCGAAGATGAACTCCGCGGTCGTCGACTCCTGTTTGACCTCGCCGTTGAGACGCAGTTCGACCTCGAGATCGTTGGGGTCGACGGCGTCGGGGCTCGTCAGCGCGGGCCCCATCGGCGCGAACGTGTCGTAGCTCTTCCCGCGGAAGAACTGGCCGTCCTCGAACTGGGCGTCGCGCGCGCTGACGTCGTCGATGACCGTGTAGCCCGCGACGTACTCCTCGGCCTCCTCGGCCGACACCTCGCAGGCGGTGCGGCCGATGACGATGCCGAGTTCGACTTCGTAGTCGACCTGCTCGACGTCGTCGGGGTGGACGATCGGGGCCTCGGGATCGGTGACCGTCGACGGCGACTTCGCGAACAGCATCGGCTTCTCGGGGATCTCCTCGTCCTGCTCCTCAGCGTGGTCGTGGTAGTTCAGCCCGACGCAGATGATCTGGTCGACTGCCGACGACGGCACCGGTGCGAGGCGGTCCTCGGGGTCGTCGATTTCCGGGAGCTCGCCCGTCTCGACGGCGCGACGGACGCGTCGTCGGTACCCCGGCGACGCGAGTTCCTCGAGTGTTGGCTCGCCGAACCGGGTCAGATCGTACGTCTGGTCGTCTACGGTTACGCCCCAACGGACGCTACCGTCGGTCGCGAATCGAACGAATTGCATCGTCTCGAACTTTCCAGCCTGAATCTTGAATCTTTCTCTCGCACGGCGCCGCCGACGGTTCATCGACAGATCACTTCAGCCAGTGGTACCCGGTTAACAGGATGAACAATTATACTGTTTGACCTGAAACGGTATGGTATGTCCTATCAGGTAGCGGTGATTGGAACTGGAACGGAACCGGACGACCCCGGACGCGACGGGTACGCCATGGCGTACCACCACGCGGAAGGGTACGAAAAACACGATCGGTGCGAGCTCGTCGCCTGCGCCGATATCGTCCCCGAAAACGCGGAAGCGTTCGCCGCCGAGTACGGGATCGCCGACGAGAACGTCTTCGAGGATTACGAGGTCATGCTCGAGACGGTCGACCCTGACATCGTCTCGCTGTGCGTTCCGCCGGTGATCCACGCGTCGATCGCGATCGACTGTTGCCGCGCGGGCGTCGACGCGATCCACTGCGAGAAGCCGATGGCCCAGACCTACGGCGGCGCGCGCATGATGACCCAGGAGGCCGCCCGCCACGACGTCCAATTGACGTTCAATCACCAGCGTCGGTTCAGCGACGCCGTCCGCACCGCGAAACAGCTGCTCGACGACGGCGAGATCGGCGAGCTAGAGCGCGTCGAGTTCTCCGCGCCGGTCGGCATCTTCGACTACGGGAGCCACTCGTTCGACCTCTGTAACTACTTCAACGACGAGGTACCCGCCGAGTGGGTGCTCGGGCAGATCGACTACAGCGAGGAGAACGTCGTCTTTGGGTCGCACAACGAGACCCAGGCCGTCGTCATGTGGGAGTACGAAAACGGCGTCCACGGGCTCGGCACGAGCGACGCTACCGGCGACGGTGGCCCGACGAGCGCCGTCGAGTGTCACAACCGACTGATCGGTACCGAGGGAACGATCGAACTCGGCCCCGAGGGCGACGAGGACGAGGATCTCCCCGTACTGCGCATCCGCCGCGCCGGCGACGACGAGTGGGAGGCCGTCGAGACCGAGGACGGCCTCCACAGCTGGGAGTTCATCGACCGCGCCATCGCCGAGAACGTCCGCTGTCTCGAGGAGGACGAGGAACCGGAACTCAGCGCGGAAAACGCCCTGAACGCGACCGAACTGATCTTCGGGACGTGGGAATCGGCTCGCAAGCGCGGCCGGGTCGACCTGCCGCTCGAGATCGACGACAACCCGCTCGATGCGATGGTCGAGTCCGGCGAACTGAATCCCGAACCGATGGACGAGGAGGCCGAATAGATGGCCCGGATCTCGATCTGCGTCGAGATGGTCTACGACGACGAGCCGTTCGTCGACCGCATCTCGCGGGCCGCCGAAGCCGGCGCCGACGCCGTCGAGTTCTGGGACTGGCGAGAGAAAGATCTCGAGGCGATCGTCGACACCGCCGAGGTGAGCGATATTCCGATCGCTGGCTTCGTCGCCGGCGGGACGCTCACCGATCCCGACGCGGCTGACGACGCCGTCGAAACGATCCGGGAATCGATCGCGACCGCCGCCGAGTACGATGTCCCGACGCTAATCGTCACGACCGGACAGGACCAGGACGGACTGGACCGCGACACGCAGTACGACAATATCGTGGACGTGCTCTCCCGCGTCGCCCCCGACGCTGAGGAAGCCGATGTGACGCTCGTCCTCGAACCGCTGAACACCGCCGTCGACCACCCGGGCTACTTCCTCGAGACGTCGGCCGAGGGGTTCGACATCGTCGACGACGTCGGCTCGCCGAACGTACAACTGCTGTACGACGTCTACCACCAGCAGGTCACCGAAGGGAACGTCATTCAGACGATCACCGACAACGTCGACCGGATCGGCCACGTCCACATCGCGGACGTGCCCGGCCGACACGAACCCGGGACGGGAGAACTCGACTACGAGACGATCATCGGAGCGATCGACGAGGCCGGCTACGACGGCTACGTCGGCTGCGAGTTCTCGCCGACCGGCGACGCCGACGCGGCGGTCGAGACCGTCCTCGAGTGGCGGTAGCAGCCTGCGACGGCGGGGAGCGGCCATCACCGATCGTCCGGTATCCGTCACCTGCGATCGACGGTCTGACCGACCTGAACACCAACGCTTTTGTGCGTCAGCACCAGTCACGGTACCATGCACCACCTCGGTAGTACAGCGACGACTGCGTCGGACGCGCGAACGGACGTCACGATCGGCTACGTCGGCGGCGGCAGTCAGGGCTGGGCGCACACGTTCATCAACGACTTGCTCCAGTGTCCGGACGTCTCGGGGCAGGTCAGACTCTACGACGTCGATTACGAGGCCGCCCAGCGCAACGCCGAACTCGGAAACGCGCTGACGACCCGCAAGGAGGCCGTCGGCGACTGGACGTTCGAGGCCGCCGAAACGCTCGCGGCGGCGCTCGAGGACGCCGACTTCGTGATCTGCTCGACGCAGGATCCGCCCGAGGAGACGTTCGTTCACGACATCGACGTCCCTCAGGAGTACGGTATCTACCAGACGGTCGCCGACACCTGCGGGCCGGGCGGTGCGGTCCGCGCGCTGCGGTCGATTCCGCAGTACCGCGAGATCGCGGCGACGGTTCGCGAGCGGTGTCCCGACGCCTGGGTGTTCAACTACACGAACCCGATGACCGTCTGCACCCGAGCGCTCTACGAGGAGTACCCCGACATCAACGCCATCGGCCTCTGTCACGAAGTGTTCCATATCCAAATGCTCCTCGCCGAAATCGCCGAGAAGTACATCGACGGTGCCGACGACGTCTCCGGCAGCGAGATCGACGTCACCGTCAAGGGCATCAACCACTTCACGTGGATCGACGAGGCCTACTGGCGCGATCACGACGTCTTCCAATATCTCGACGCGGAACTCGAGGAGCGCAAGCCGCTCCCGAGTTTCGAGCCCGGCGACCTCGCGGACGCGGATTACTGGATCAACCACCACGAAGTTGCGTTCGACCTCTACGACAAGTTCGGTCTCTTAGGCGCCGCCGGCGACCGCCACCTCGTGGAGTTCGTCCCGTGGTACCTCTCGATCGACGACCCCGAGGAGATCCAGCGCTGGGGGCTCCGCTTGACGCCCAGTTCCGCCCGCGTCAGCGACAGCGACGGACCGGCGAAGATGGACCAGTACCTGACTGATCCGGACGAGTTCGAGTTCACAGAGACCGGCGAGGAAGCCGTCGACATCATCCGCGCACTGTGCGGCCTCGAGCCGCTGAAGACCAACGTCAACTACCCCAACGTCGGCCAGACGCCGGACCTGCCCGACGGTGCGGTCGTCGAGACGAACGTCCTCATCACCGGGACCGGCGTGAAGCCGATCACCGCCGGCACGCTCCCCCGCGAAGTCCGGAACATGGTCACGACCGCGATTCACAACCAGGAAACGCTCGTCGAAGCCGGCTTCGCCGGCGATCTCGATCTCGCGTTCGAGGCGTTCCTCAACGAGCCGCTCGTGACGCTCCCTCGCGAGGAAGCACAGGAGCTGTTCGCCGAACTGATCGAGATCGAGCGCGACTACTTCGAGTCGTACGATCTCGAGAACGCGGCCGTCCTCGAAAACTGAGGCGGTCGCTGATTACCGTCCCGTTTTTATCGATAAATCGGCGAGAACGGAACCGAGCATCGAACCGCCGGTCGCCTGCGCGCTCCTCGAGCGACGCGGTCTACGGAGACCGGCGTAGTGTCTGCCCGACTCCCGTCCCGAGGTTCGTGGTGGTGGGTGTGACTACGCGACTCCGATCGGTTAGTCGCCGTCGGGGTCGATAAACGCGAACAGCTGGTTCTCCGCGCCGGTCACGTTCCAGTGGCGGATGTCCGCGCCCGGATCGGGATCACGTTCCCAGACGTCGGCCGCGAGGTTAGCGTGGGTCGGCTCGAGCGTGTAGCCCGTGCCGCTCTCGGGCACCGCCGCAAACTTCTGGTAGTCGGCGCCCTCCCACTGGCCGAGCTCGAGGTTCGTGCCGGTGTCGGTACCGCCGTCGGCGGCCTCCAGCACGAGGTCCTCGTTGTCAGCCGCGGCGATGCGGTAGATACCGTCTTCGAGTTCGATCACCCTCCACGTTTGTCCGCTGGCCTCGCCCACGGTGTCGTTGTAGACGTTCGCCCCGTCGGCGAGTTCGCCGTCGGCGCTCATCACGATGTCGTCGCTGTTGAGCTGGGAGGTTAGACGGTAGGTGCCCTCCGTGAGGTCGACCGTGATCGTCTCGGAGTACGATGTCGTACAACCGCTTTCGGCGGTGGCGTTCAGCGTGACGGTGTACTCGCCGGGACCGTCGTAGCTATGCGTAGCTGACCACCCCGTCGCAGTCGTGCCGTCGCCGAACTCCCACGTCAGGGTGTCGATCGACTCCTCGTCGCCGGAGACGTCCTCCGCCTCGAAGTCGATGGACTCGCCCACGTCGACGCGGGTCGCACTCGGCACGGCCCGCGCTAGCGGCTCCGCTTCGGTGATCGTGATCGTCTCAAAGTCGGTCGTCGTCTCCCCGTTCTTGGCCGTCACGGTCAGCTTGACGGGATACGTCCCCAGTTCGTCGTAGGTGTGACTGACCGACCATCCCGTCGCAGTCGTGTCGTCGCCGAACTCCCACGTCAGGGAACGGACCTTGTTGCCGTTACCCGTCAGGTCGACCGCTTCGAATTCGATCTGGTCGCAGGGAGTCGCGTCGGTTTCGCTCGCGGATATCTCGGCGAGTCGGTCGTGTCCCGCGGGCTCGAACGAGGTCATGATGTTAGGTTTCGGCGGATCGTCCATCCCGTGGCCGAGGAAGAAACTGGGCCACGGCGGCTGGTTGTAGCCCACGTTCTGCCGGGCGATACCGGTCCGGTACTGCGGGTCGTGCAACAGCGTATACAGCCGTGTATCCGTCTCGTGGGGCGTCGCGTACAGACGCAGGTGGCTGCTGTCCTCGGCCCGCCAGATGACCTCCTCGCGCCAGTCACCGAGAATGTCCCCCGACAGACACGGGTTGCCCTTCGAGGAGTTGTTCGAGCGCGTTCCCTCGAAGGATTTCAATAGGTCGAGTTCTTCGGTCTCCGGGTTCCACTTCTTGATCCAGCCGACCCCGTATCCCTCGTCCCAGCCGAGGAAGTCGTGATCGAGCAGTTCGCGGTGCAGATCGCCGGTCCACCAGATAGCCGAGTTGATGGAATTGATGGGTGTTTCGCTGATCTGCTCACCGCGAGCGCTGTACGTCCCCACTCCGTCGCTGGAGAGCGGTTCGCCGCCCCACGCTTCCGCGCCGGAGTATCTCGGATCGATGTCCGCGACCAGCGCTCTGCCAACGTCCTCACCGTTCCTGACGGCCCAGATATACTCGCCGGTCTCGGCATCACGCATCGAGAGACTCGGTTCCCCCTCAGGCGGATACTCGGCGGGGACCAAGATTTCCAGGCCCTCCCGATCCGGGAGGAAATCGCCGCAGTGCTGGGCGTCGGGGTTGGCCATCGTCGTCGTGTGCAGGCCGGTGCCGTCGTGGTCGATGACCGCCCCGCCGAAGACGATCTCGTCCTTCCCGTCGCCGTCGACGTCCGCGGTGGCCAGGCTGTGTGCGCCCTTGCCCTCGTAGTCCTCGTTCCCGTCTTCGCTGTCGAAGAGCCAGCGTAACTCGAGGTCGCCTTGCCGGAAGTCCCACGCGGCGAGCATCGTCTTTTCGTAGTAGCCCCGCGTGAATACGATGCTCGGTCGCTCGCCGTCGAGGTAGGCAGTCCCCGCGAGGAACCGGTCGACTCGGTTCCCGTAGCAGTCGCCCCACTGGCAGGGGTCGCCCCGCGCGGGCTGGAACTCCTCCGTCGCGAGTTCCTCCCCGGTCTCACCGTCGAAGACGGTGAGATACTCCGGCCCCTCGAGAACGTAGCCGTCGTCGTTCGTCCAGTCGGCGTCCGGGTCGCCGATGACGTTGCCGACCCCGTCTTCAGTCCCGTCGGCCGTCCGAACCACGAACTCCGACTTGCCGTCCCCGTCGAAGTCGTACACTAAGAACTGCGTGTAGTGCGCGCCGGCCCGGACGTTCTGGCCGAGGTTGATCCGCCAGAGGTGCTCTCCCTCTATCGTATACGCGTCGAACAGGACGTCGCTCGTGTGCCCCGACTGGGAGGGGTCCTTCTGGTTCGACGGGGTCCACTTCTGGACGATGTCGAGCGTGCCGTCGCCCGTAAGGTCGGCCACGCTCGCGTCGTTGGCGTGGTACGTGACCGTCTCGCCGTCCTCGCCCTCGACGGGATCGGGCTTGTTCAGCGGGATTTCCTTGTACTGTTCGTCCCAAACCTCGACGGACTCCGACATCCCGGGTTTCCGGTCGCCGTCCTTCCTGCCGCTGGCCCGACCGTTGCCGACCGCTCGAACCGCGTACGTCGAGTCCGTCGTTCCGTCGGGATCGAAGTAGTTCGTACTCTCGGTGATCGGTTTGTTGTTCAGTCGCTCGCCGTCGCGATACACGTGGAACCCCAGATCGCGGGGCTCGGTTCCGAGGAGTCGCCAGCGGACGAGTACCCCGTCGCCGGACGGCACGGCCACGAGGCCGCGGTCGAGGGCCTCTGCCTGTCGTTTCGAGCCGTGCTTTTGCTTGCCGTTTCCGCGGGCGTTACCCTGACCGTGGGACGCCGTGGCCACGCCGGAGACGACCGCCGCCGTCGATCCGGCTGCCATCCCGCTTAGGATCTCGCGTCGATACCGTTGGCTGCTCATATCGCTCGTATTTGGATCTGTCACTGTCTCTCACACCGCACATTCTCCGACCACAGCATGTAATATAAAAATTATGTAGGTGAGCTAAGATTAGCGTCGATTACGACAGAATCGATACTGATTGGGTCATGCAGCACCCGTTGCAACGTCGAACTCACCGCGTACGGTCGTCATTTCACCGACTCGAGCGGCGGGAGTTCGTGTCGTCTCGCTTCCGGTCGCCCTGTCGTTATTCGTCGAGTCCCGCTCGAGGCCGGCTCTCGATCTCGAGTAGCTGCGACCCGGCAAGATGAAGGGGACGACATGGTGCTCCGAAACAGATAACACGGTTCACGATAACATGGGTGTATGGCCACCGATACTGGCGACGATACGCAAGCGAGTCGTCTCGACCGGGCTGGATCAGCCGAGACATCGATTCTCGGTCCGCTCCAAGATTCGTACGCACTACAGACTGCTGCTGTCGGACTTATCGTTACCGTCATCGCATTTATCGTCAACACTGGCATCTGGCCCGCGATCTTGGGCATCTGGGGTATTGCACTCGTTCTCCTCGGTGTCGCAATCCACGTTGGAGTGACGCTCTCACAGCGGGGTACTCGCGGCTGATTCTGGCTGAAGCATTGGATTGTCGCCGTCCGTTTTACAGCAGACAACCGTCATCCGCGATACAGAGAAAACGAAGAGTCGTTGACGGCGATCAGTCAGCGTTGCCTGTCCCTTCCGCGGTCGGTGGGTCGTCCGCGATCGGCTCGCTGTCCCAGTACTCGTGGTTCTCGAGCGCGCGGAAGCAGGCGGTGTGCTGGACGCCGTCCTCGTCGGTACAGTCGATCATCTCCGGTTTCTCCGTCTTACAGACCTCCCGGGCCTTCGGACACCGCGTGTGGTAGCGACAGCCCGAGGGCATGTTCGTCTGGTCGGGAACGTCGATCGTCCGCATCGGGTTCTCGTCGGTGTCCTCAGCACGATCGAGTTCCGGCGTCGCCCAGCGCAGCGCCTGCGTGTAGGGGTGTTGCGGATTGTGGATGATCTGCTCGGGCGAGCCGATCTCCACGAGTTCCCCGAGGTACATGACGCCGATCCGGCCGCCGGTCTTCTCGGCGAAGTAGCGGGCGTTCGAGAGGTCGTGTGAGATCGCCAGGAACGACGTATTAAACGTGTCCTGCAGTTCGATCATCAGGTCCATCATGCTGACCCGCAGCGAGACGTCGAGTGCCGACACTGCTTCGTCGGCGAGGATGAGATCCGGATTGATCAACATTGCGCGGATCAAGGCGACCCGCTGTTTCTCGCCGCCCGAGAGCTGGTGTGGGTACCGGTCGATGTAGTCCTCCGGTGGACTGATCCCGACGTACTCGAGCATCCCCAAAATCCGCTCCCGGCGATCGTTTCCGTCGAGATCCGAGTGCCACCGCTTGAGTGGCGTCTCGAGAATCGTCCGCACGCGGTGGTGGGAGTTGAGCGAACTGCCGGGGTCTTGGTGGACGATCTGGAGGGCCCGTCGAATCTCCTTGTCGGCAAGGGTACTACTGTTGCCGCTGCCTTCCCAGATGTCCCGTCCCTTGTACTCGATCGTCCCATCGGTCGGCTGCTGCAGTCCGACGGCGGTCTTCCCGAGCGTCGTCTTCCCACAGCCCGATTCGCCGACGAGAACGACCACGTCGTTCTCGTAGATGTCGAGCGAGACGCCGTCGACGGCAGTAACCACGTCCGAATCGCCGAAGTCGAGTAACCCGTCGTTCTCGGAGCCGAACTCTATCTCGACATCGTTCAACGACACGACCGGCTCTTCGGCTGCCGTCCGATCGGCGGCCGTCCGCCTGACCAGGTCGCTCGAGTCTGACTTAGCGAACGCTTTATCGATGTTTTCGATCGAGTCCTCCCAGTGGTGACAGTAGACGTCGTGGTCCGTCCCGGCGTCGTAGGCGTCGGGGTCGTGGGCCCGACACTCGTCGTCGGCGAGCGGACACCGCGGGTGGTAGGAACACCCCTCCGGGATGTTGACCGGATCGGGGCTCTCGCCCTCGATCGGCCGCATCTCCTCGAGCGGGGCCGAGAGGTTCGGCGTCGCGTTCAGCAACGCCCGCGTGTAGGGATGGGCGGGATCCGCGAGGATCTCGTCGGCCGGCCCGACCTCCGCGAACTCGAAGGCGTACAGCACGGCGAGTCGATCCGCAAGGTCGGCGACCAGCGGCAGGTCGTGGGTGATGAAGACGATCGTGAGGTCGTGTTTCTCCTTGATATCCTCGAGCAGCGAAATGATCGACCGCTGCATCAGCAGGTCAAGCGCCGCCGTCGGCTCGTCCATCACGAGCATCTCCGGATCGAGGACCAGACTCAGCGCGATCAGCACGCGCTGTTTCATTCCGCCGGAGAGTTCGTGCGGGTACGAGTCGAGCATGCGCTCCGGTTCGAGGTACAGGTCCTCGAGAAGTTCCTTCGCGCGCTCGAGGCCCCGTTCGACGTTGTAGTCGTGGGCGCTAAGCGTCTCGACGAAGTGAGTGCGTATCTTCAGGACCGGGTTGAACGAACTCATCGCGCCCTGGAAGACCATCGAGACCTCCTCCCAGCGGAACTGGCGGAGTCCCTCCTTCGAGAGGTCGGTGACGGAGATCGGCTCCCCGTCCTCGGGATAGTACGTCACCTCGCCGGTCGTGACGCCCGGTTCGGGCACGGCGTCGAGCATCGCCGAGGCGAACATCGATTTTCCGGAGCCGGATTCGCCGATGACGCCGACGATTTCGTCGCGCTGGACGTCGAAATCGACGTCATTGAGGACACGAGACTGTCCGCGGTTCATGCCGAACGCGACGGAGGTATCTCGGAGTTTCATGATGACGTCCTCGTTCGGTCGGTCGATGTCCGCTGCCGACTGCGAGACCGTCATCGCGACACCTCCAGTGCGGTCCGCCGGTCGTCGCTTTGATCGACGTTGGCGTGCGCGTACGGTCGTCGAATCGGTCGAGTCGGTCGTACCGAAGTCGCATTCGTCGTAGCCGAAATCATACGTTCATCATGTCCTTGGTGTCGCTTTCGGAGTCCGGTTCCAGCTGGTCGTCGTCGCCCAGATCCTGATGGCGCGCCCTGATGCGCGGGTTGAACACCTGGTCCAGCGACTGCGCGAGCAGGATGAGCCCGATCGCGATCCCCGAGATAGCGATCATCGGAACGAGCAGCCAGTGGTACGCAGACGGCCGGTAGAGTGCGCCGGCGTTGTACGCGTTGTTCAGCATGACGCCCCAGTTGGCGTCGGAGAACGGCAGCACGCCGAGGAAGTACAGCGCGACGGCTGCGAAGATGATCCGGCGGGCTGCGTTCACCATATTCACCACGATGTACGGCATCAGGTGCGGAATGATCTCTCGGAGGAGGATCCACCGCGTCGACAGGTCCATCGCCCGCGCCGCCTCGACGAACGACTCGCTGCGGATCGTCAACACCTGCGAGCGAATCGCTCGAGCCAGCCCCGCCCACGCGGCGACCGCCAACAGTACGCCGAGCGTGACGGGGTTGTTGATCCAGGCCTCGAGCAGCGTCGCGAGGACGATCACCAGCGGCAGGCCGGGAATATTGATGAATATGTCGGTGATCGTGCTGAGCACGGTGTCGATCGTTCCGCCCTTGTAGCCGGCAACGACACCGAAGATGGTACCGACGGCGACGGTAAAGACCGCACCCGACGCCATCATGATGAGGATCGAGGGCGTCGAGTGGATCAGCATCGCGAACACGTCCCTGCCCGCGACCGTGGTCCCGAGCGGGAAGTCCCAGTTCTCGAACGCGCCCAACAACTGCGGTCCGTGGGCCGGATGGGTCGGCTCGACCAGATAGACGCCGACGGTGGCCATGAGGAAGTAGATCCCGAGGATGCCGAACGAGACGACCGCTCGCCAGTCGCTGCGCAGGATCGACCACGGTGTTCGGATGTACTCCTCGAGGAACCGATCGATCCGGTCGCTGCGCGTCTCCGCGACGGAGGCAGTCGTTTCGAACGGCGAGTCCGTTCCGATCGTGCCGCCGTCGCTTCGCATCTGCGCGGCTGTCTCGTCAGTTTGTTCCTCGGCAGTCGTTTCCACGGACTGCTCGGGAACGAACTGGTCGATCGAGTCGCCCGATCGCCCGTTCGGCGGTTCCGAGGACTCGTCGTCAGAACGCTTCACGGCCCTCACCTCCTGCACGGGGATCGATTTTACCGTAGGTCAGGTCGGCGATGAACAGCGCGATGACGACGGCGATCGTGATGATCGTGAACGCGCCCATCATCAGCGGGTAGTCGCGCGCCCGGACTGCTTGAATCATGTAGTAGCCCATGCCCCTGTACGCGAAGATCTCCTCGAGGACGACGGCGCCGCCGAACATGGTCCCGAGAGAGATCATCAATCCGGTGTACATCGGCAAGATCGCGTTGCGGGCGACGTACCGGACGGCGATCGTTCGGTCGGGCAACCCGCGAAGTCGGGCGACGCGGAGGTAATCCTCGCCGAGGACGCGAACGCTGTTGCCTCGCATCGTCAGCGATGCCGCGCCCGACGCGACGAACATCGAGAGGACGGGCAACGCCGCGTGGTGGAGGATCCCCAACATGAACGGCAGGTTGAACCCGGCTTCGACGCCCGTCGGTCGACGACCCGACGTCGGGAACCAGTTGAGTCGGTAGGCGAATGTGATCAACAGCAAGAGCGCGAGCACGTAGAACGGGATCGACGTGATCGTCGTCGCGTAGCCTGTGAGCCCGACGTCGAACTTGCTGCCCTCCCAGTAGGCCATGAGCGCACCGAGCGAGATGCCAACCGTGAAGCTGAGGAACACCGCCCAGCTCATGACGAACAGCGTCCACGGGATCGCATCGCCCATGATCGCAGCGACTGAGGCGTTCTGGCTCATCGAGTGACCCATATTACCTTGAGCAAGGGCAACCATGTAGTCCACGTAGGCAACGTGGATCGGGTCCTGTGGGTTGATATTCATGTAAATCTCCGCGAGCTCGTAGGCCTCCTGCGGATTGTCGAGCTCCGGTCCGATTCGTGCAACGAATGCGTCGACCGGATTCCCGGGCATCATTCGCGTCATGACGAACGCGAGGGTCATCACTGCCCAGATGGTAAATACGGCCTGACCAAGCCGTCGTATCTTCCAATTCATTGTATGACCACGTCGTAGTACGGCATCATTAGTATTGTTATCTACCGTTATAAAACCCCGTAATCGCCTGAGAGCCTTACTCCTGGTACGGACGGAGATCGCCGTCCGGCAGTCGCACCAGATTGAACTCGCAGACGCGGTTGTCGAGCATTTCGTCCGAGGCATCGACGTGCCATTCGTTGGCGTTGATTGCCCCGTAGTCGCCGGCGATCACGCAGCCGTACATCGGCAGCGCCTGATTGTACCACCAGGTCAGCCGCTGGAGGTACTCGTCGTCGCCGGTGAGGTGCAGCTGCTCGATCTCGTCCATGACGTTGAGCTCCATGGTGTCGGAGGCATCCGGGTTGCCGATCTCCGCGGGGATCTCCCACGTCTCGTTCTCGTAGTCCACGTGGTTCAGTTGCGCGAACCAGTTCCAGACGAAGTCGACGTAGGTCAGCCCCATGATGGAGAACACCGGGTGGTTGTCGAAGATGATGTCGTGGTCGCCGTTGAACCGGCTCTCGCCGTAGGTCGCTTCGTCCACGGCATCGACCTCTGCGGTGAAGCCGAACTCTTCGAGCTGGTGTCGAATTGCGTCGAGTCCGTCGACCTGCACGGCGGTACTCGACTGAGCGAGCAACGTAAGTTCGGCCGGCTCGCCGTCCTCGTCGTACCACTGGCCGTCATCGCGCTGGTATCCGGCCTCCTCCATGAGGGCGGTCGCGCGATCGTGGTCGACATCGTAGTTGTCGTACCCGTCGATGTCGACCAGTCCCTCTTCGACCGCCGTCGAGTTGAGGAATGTCGGCGGGAGTTCGTAGAGATCGTATTCCTCGGGGACCGACGCAAAGATCTGTTCACGATCGAGCGCGCACGCGATCGCCTTTCGAACCCGCTCGTCCGACGTGATCGGCTGGTTGGTTGGGTTGTTGGCTGGCGAGTTGGGCCAGTCGTAGTCACCGAAGTTGAACAGGACCGACCAGAGGTGATCGTAGTCCCGGTTGATCTCGTGGTGCTCCGGCAGTTGCTGCATGAGGTCCGGCGACTCCGGTAGGTTGAGCGCGATCGCGTCGACCTGCTCCTCGATGAACGCCAGCACCTGGTCTTCGTGGTGCTCGATAACGTACTCGGTGAAGTAGATATCGTCCGCGTTGGGATGGTCGTCGTAGACTTCCGCGACGAGGGCGGTGTCCGTGACCTCTTTGAGTTGGAACGGGCCGTTCCCGACGACTTCGTCGAGTTCGGGCGACCACTCCTGGAAGTCCGAGACGAGTGTCGTCGCCTCGTCGCTGTCCGCGTCGGCGTCCATCAGGTCGTCACGCCACTGGCCGAAGGAGGGGTTCCCGACGTCCTCCTTGATGAACAGAGGCGCTTCTGCGAGTTCGTTGGTGAGAACGGACTCGATGGTGAAGTCGTCGTGGAGGTGGTATCGGATGGCGTAATCGTCCACGGCTTCGTAGTCTTCGATATACGTACTCGCCGGATCATCCGGGGACGTGATCTCGGAGATTCGGAACCGAATGTCGAGATCGGTTACCAGATCAGCAGTGGTGACCGGATCGCCGTTGTGCCACGTCCACTCGTCGCTCATCTCGACGAGCACCGATCCGTCTTCTTTCTCCCAGTTGTCCGCGATGAGTCCCTGGAACGTACCGTGGCTCTGGTATTCGACCATCAACGGATCGAAGATCAGCCCCGGCGGGTCGAAGTTCGCCATCTCGTTAGACGGGTCGTAGGGATTCCACGACGCGTTGTCCATTCCGTAGGTCCCGCGGTGGAGCGCCTTCGTAAACCGTTTGTCGACCCGTTCTTCAACCGGCTCGCGGTTGCTGTTATCGACACCGTTGCCGGAGTTGTTAGTACAGCCGGCCAGTGCCACAACACCCCCTGCCAGCCCACTCTTCAGTGCAGTCCGTCGAGTAATTGCACTGTTCGAACCATTGCTATTCGTTGGCATCGATCACGTGTTCATGATAGAACCATATATATTTTTCTACTCAATTGGCTACAAACACTACTAGTACCGAGTGCAGCGCTCATCGCGGTGGTAGCTGGGGAAAACTTATGATCCGATGGCCCCCCATTAGTCAATCGATGGATCGTACTCGTCCGGTGCTCAAGTTCGTGTTCGGAATCAACGTGCTCTTCTTGGTTCTGCTGGGATTTTCGTATCCGTATCTCGAACCCGGTACCGGCTCGTACGTCGTCGCGACAATGACGGCCGCGCTCTGTCTGTTAATGCTGGCCATCGTCGCGATCCTGACGTACTTCCAAATCGACGTGTTCGATCACTTCTGAGTTCGGTCACCAAGCGCACGACCGACCTCAGTCCAACGGTCGATCGCGCGTCTCGCGCGGCCCGAGATACGATCGACGACTCTCGCCGTCGGTGAGAACGAGCACCCGGTCGACGACGACGGCTGGATCTGTCGCGTACAGCGACAGCGTGTGACGCCCGGCCCGATCGAGTTCGTGGTCAGTCTTCGAGTGGACACTTGACCGGAGCACGTTCCGCTGCCACTGCGGATCGTGTTCGCCGCCGTTGGCGTCGAAATCCACAACCGTCGGCTCGGCGTCGTCGATCGCGATCGCGTACCGATGGGGCGTTCCGTCCGTCGACGCGTGGGTCGGCAGCAGCTGAACCTCGACGCGGACGTCGCCGGCCTCGGCCACGAAATCGTACTCGAGACGAGCCGCCCGGTCGCGGATCGCGTCGGCGCTGAGGTGCGGACTGTCGAACGGACGACTGACCATTGCAGTCCCGGTCGTTCGGCTGAGCCCCTCGATCGGCACCCACCGCGTGGCTCCCTGTTCAACGGCGGTCGGATGGTCGGCCTCGATAGCGACGCGACCGTTCGATTCGACGAAAACCGGCGCCCGCCCGTCGGTCGCTCCGGACTCGCTTCCGTCACCAGCTGCCGATCGCGACGGCTGTTCCCGCGGTCGGATCGGGACTGTCACCTCGAGTTCCCGCCCGGCGCCCTCGATCCGGAACCGGCCGGTCGTCGCCGAATCGGGTGCGGCGTCCCAATCCACGCTGACCCACAGCCGGTCGTCCTCGTCGAAGGTCCCCGCCGTTCGCTCGAGATCGATCCACTCGTCGTCGACGGTCGCCGACCACTCGATCGTCCCCGTGCCGCGATTGTAGCAGTCGACGAACCGGGGGTGATCGACGCCCTGGACGAGCGTCGGCAACCGGCGGTCCCGCGGTCCGGTACCGGCGACACCCGCTGCCCCTTCGACGGTGACGTCCAGTGTTGGCCCCTGGTCGTCAGTTACGCGTCCGGTCGCAGGCGGATCGAACACCGGCAGGTCCCGCGGGCTCGCGGACATCATCCCGCGCCACTTCCCGTCCGACGAGGCGTTGTACCGCTCCGTCGCTGCGTCGATTCGCTCGAACGCCGCCCGCGATCGCTCCGCGTACGTCTTCGCACCCGTCCGGCCCTGTCCCGCGTAGAGTCGACTTCGCATCGCCTCGAGCGCACCCTCGTTCATCGCTCGCGCACAGCGGATGGGATACTCGACGAGGTGGAAAAACGCCGTTCGCGATTCCGACGGCAGGTCCTCGCGAATCGCTGCAGCCGTCTCGCCGATTCGCTCGTACGCCTCGAGGCGTCGCCGAGCCTCGTCGCCGTGATCGATCGCGCTGAACGTCGGTTCGTTCTTCTCGGTATCGGGGTACACCGAGTTCCAGCCGACGTGCTCCGGCTTGCGAGCGAGCGCGAGTCGATAGTACTCGGCGAGCACGTCGGCGATATCGCTCGCGCGGGACGGGCCGAACTTGCGGGCGGCCCACTCGGTAAGCCAGTCGGTCGTCGACCGAGCCGCGACCTCCTCCACGTCCCAGGCCAATTCGAAGAAGTACTCGGTCTCCGTCTCGGCAGGCTTGATGTCGCCGACGTTCGCGATCCAGAGCTGATCGACGTCGTGGCGGTACGCCCGGTGGAGTTCCTCGCGGATCAGCGCCGGCGGAACAGAACAGAGCCACTGGTGGTCGTGCGGTCGCCCCCAATAGGAGAGGTGGTAGTAGAGGCCGTGGCCACCGGAACGCGATCGCTCCTCCTCGGTCGGCAGGCGCCGGAGGTAGCCGAAGTTATCGTCGGGCCAGACGATACAAACGTCGTCGGGCACCTCGAGGCCGTTTCGGTAGAGGTCGAGCGTCTCCTTGTACGGGCAGAATATCTGCGGGACGGACTCGGCCGACGACTCGTGGTGCACCTCGAGGATGTCGCGCTGATCCTCGAGCACTTGCTGCAGGAGGGCGACGCGCTCGTCGCGGGTGTCGCCGCCGGGCATACCGGAGTCGTGAATTCCGCGCATCCCGACGGTGAACACGTTCTCGGACCCTGCGACCTCGGCGACGCGGTCGTCCCAGTACTCGCGGATGCGCTCGGCGTTGGTCTCGTAGTTCCACTCGCCGTCCGTCGCCGTGTCCCACTCGTCGACGTTGTTGCGGTGCATCGGTTCGCAGTGGGAGGTGCCGACGACGATGCTGTATCGATCAGCGGCCTCGCGATTGCCGTCGCACCGATAGAACGCCTTCGTCCCCTCGTGCATCGCGGGCCAGATCGTGTTCGCCTTGAGACGCAAGAGCAGTTCGAACACCCGTTCGTAGGTCTTCGGCCCGATTCCGTCCGGCGCCGACGGGTCGTGCGTCCGCTGGGCCCACTCGCGAAAGCCGAAATCCTCGTCGTTGACGAACAGCCCGCGGTACCGAACCGACGGCGGCCCGTCTCGCTCGAGGCCCGCGGTGACGCGGACGGCGTCGCGCTCGGGCGTCGGTACGTCCGCCCACCAGTACCACGGCGAGACGCCGAGACGGCGGGCAAATTCGTAGACGCCGTAGGCGGTGCCGCGGGGATCGCTGCCCGCGATCACCAGCGCCTCGTCCGCGCCGAACGGCGCGTCCGTCCCCGATCCGGCCCAGAGAACGTAGCTCTCGCGAGCCTCGAGACCGTGGTCACACTCGCCGTCGGTCGCGAGTTGGTCGATCGTTCGATCGAAGGCCTCGTCGACGCCGTACGTCCCGACGACGATCGCTCGTCCGCCGATATCGTCGAGACCGGAATCGCAGGTCGGCAACTGGCCGGTAACGCGGTCGATGTCGGCCTGCAGATCGTCGGCAGCGATTTCGACGACTGACGCGTCGCACACGTATCGGATCTGTGCCGTTGCATCTCCGACCAGCGGAACGACAGTCGCTGTCCCCGCGCGTGTCTCATCGTCTCCAGTGCCGTCACCCTCGAGGACGGCAATCTCGTGGTCATCCGTTCCCGTCATCTGCGCCATTCATTGCGGCTTGCTTATTTGTAGGTTCGGGTGAGGACGGCGATCCGTCCGGTGACGAACCGCTCAGTTGAAACTGCTTCCCGGTACTGAGACGAAGCGTGGTTCTATCTCACACCGTCCGGTGTAGCCGGATAACTGTTAGAGGGAATTCGGCACTCGACATTTACACGGGTACAGCCGTAAATAGAACGTAATGATCGTACATACAATATCGAGAGACGTGACACGACCGGTCGTTCGCTTAGATAGCGGTCGTTTCCGGACTGTCCGATCATACCGGACGGAATGTCGGGGATGTCCCGATATACGGTCGGTAACGCTCGACACATCCGGTGGACGAGAACTCACGAATCCGCTCTCACCGTACTCGGTGCAGCGAACGGCACAGTCAGAATCCACCGTTCGGCGGCAGTGGTGACTCGACCGAGACGGGTCGCCCCCGTTCGGCTGTCGGTACCCTCAAGTGCTATTCCAGTGTTCGTCGAAACCGAACGAAGAACTGTCCATTATGTGACTAACGTACGGAATTTATCCGGAAAGAGATCGCGCAGTTGAACCACGCGGATTACTAGAACGGGACGTGGGAAATTCCTGTAGAGATTAGGACTCCCGACGCCAACCGCTGGCACGTCGACGCCCCCGACGAACTACTCGCCAATCGCGTCGCCGAGTTCAACCCGACGAGGATTCCGGATGCCGAACTCAAACCGTACAAGGCCTCACGTGTCTCGGTTGGCGGACTCGAGTCGGCCTCAAGTCGACTGAACGGTATCGATAACTCCACGCAGGTACCCGACGGTATAGCCGCGAGCGCGGTGTCGCCAGTCGGTGTCGTCGGTCATCGCCGGCACGTGGTCCGGGATCACGACGCCGTCGTAGCCGATCTCATCCAGCGTCTCGACGACTTCGGTCGTATCGAAGTTCCCCTGATCGACGAACGTCTCGTGAAATTCGGGAACGGTCCCGACGACGTCGCGGAAGTGGATGAACCCGATCTG
Organism: Halopiger aswanensis; assembly: GCF_003610195.1. Classification (NCBI taxonomy): domain Archaea; kingdom Methanobacteriati; phylum Methanobacteriota; class Halobacteria; order Halobacteriales; family Natrialbaceae; genus Halopiger; species Halopiger aswanensis. Next base: position 482,552 of record NZ_RAPO01000004.1, read on the forward strand.
ATCGCGCTCGCCGAACGTCCGGAGCACGTCGGTAACGTCTTCGCCCATCTGCGAGAAACAGCCCAGGCAGAGTTTGAGGCCGTGGTTGTCGCTCGGAACGAGGTCCATCGCCTTCTCGAAGTTCTCGACGCTGCGACAGAGCCGCGGAACGCCGCACATGGATTCGATGACCGGCGGATCGACCGGATGCAACGCCATCTCGACGCCAGCCTCTTCGGCGACCGGCAATACGGTCTCGAGAAAGGTCTCGTAGTTGTCCCAGAACTCGGCTTCCGTGTACTCGCGGTCGAGGCCGGGCGCGAGCGCGTCGGGATCGTCGATTTCGTCGTAGTCGAACGCGGTTCCCTGCGCACGGCCGCGGAGTTCGGCCGACCCGGTTCGCATCGGCACGACGCCCCGGGGGTTCCACTGATAGCCGAGGATTGGGATGTCGGCCTCGCCGAGGTTCCGGACGAGCGTGGTAATCTGCTCGAGAGCCGCTTCCTTCCCCTCGCGGTCGAACATGATATCGCCGTACAGCGAGTACGGCAGCGACTGAATCCCGGTCAGCGTCAACCCGGCGGCCTCGACGCGCTCTTTCGCCGCCTCGAGGTCCGCAACGGTCGGGATCGCGTCACGACCGACCGCAAGCGTCGCCCTCGCGTCGCGGTCGTTGAACTCGTCGGGTTCCTCGTCGACGTCCGCGTGGTCGACGAAGATATCCGTTGCGCCGAGTTGGCGTATGTACTGGAGTCGCGGTTCTGCAAGAGATCGCGTTCGGACGCCGACGCGGATTGTCGTATCTGGTGCCATGTGCGAGAGACGTATCACCGACTCGAGGTCGGCCGTCTTCGTTCTTACGGTGTTCCCGATACCCGAACGGTCGATCGGAGCGCCGACCGTTCGGGAGCGATCCCGCCGTAATCGGGCCGACGGAAAACGTCTGTTACTCGACGTAGGCTCGAGATACTGCCCGTTGGCGACCCTCGTGCTGGCTCTTCGTTTCATCGTCGTTATTGTTGCTCCCGCTATCGGTCGAACGGACCGAGAAATCCAGTCGAACGGATAGATCAGTTGGTGTGGGCATCGTCAAGCCGGTCACGCAACTATTTGTCTCTCAGGAACAGATTACCCCACCAGTTCTGATACACTATCGACTACCGCCCCGTGTTAGCTATATTTCCCCATCACGATAGAAAGTGGCACGGACAACATCTATAATCTTAAGTGATAATCCCTCACATGACTTCGTATGGCTAGAGAACGTCCGCTAGAGGAACTGCTCCCGACCGTCGCCGAATACACGATCGACCTCGATTTCGAGGACTTCATCCAGGGCGAACGACCGATGGTGCTTCGGGGCTTACTGGCGACGGACGACGACGAACACACTGAAATCGCCGAACGGTACATCGACTGGGCCGTCCGCTCGCAGTCGAGCGACGGCCTGATGGCCTACGGTTCGATCGACGTCGTCCCGGAGTGGGACGAACACCGCATCTTCCGGCCGATTCCGGACGCCGGTGCAGTCGCCGTGCTCGCGCTCGAGGCCTACGAGAACGGCGGGCCCGAGTCCTACCTCGAGGCCTGCCGCCGCCAGTTCGAGTACCTTCACGAGGACGCCCCGCGAAGCGAGGACGGCGGGATCACCCACCACATGGACGACATCGAGCTGTGGATCGACGCCATCTACATGATGTGTCCGTTCATGGCTCGCTACGGCCAGCTCGCGGACAGGCCCGAGGCAATCGACGAAGCCGTCGATCAGATTCTGGTGCACGATAAACACCTCCGCGACCCGTACACCGACCTCTACCGGCACATCTGGCGCGAGCAGCCCAACAGCTACCCCGACGGCTCGCTCTGGCTGCGCGGCAACGGCTGGTTCGCCACGGGCGTGCTCGACACGTTAGACTACGTGCCCGAGGACCACCCCGAGCGCGACCGCCTCGAGGAACTCGTCACCGACCACCTCAAGAGTATGGCCGACTACCAGGACGCCAGCGGCTTCTGGCACCACCTCATCGACGACGACACGATGTACCTCGAGACTTCGGGGACCCTCCAGTACGCCTACGCCTTCACCGAGGCCGTCGACCGCGGCCTGCTCGACGAGGAGTACCGCGAGGTCGCCGAAGACGCGATCGGCGCGGCCAAGACGGTCGTGACCCCCGACGGTGCGGTCCAGCGAAACGCGGCGATGCCCGGCGGCCCGGAGGCTCCGCAGGCGATCAACCTCTACGGCCAGGGCTGGTTCCTGATCGCCGGCGAGCGCGTCCTCGAGGCGGACCTCGACGTCTGAGACGCGACTCGAGTTTCCTCGTGATCGGTGTTGAGACGATCGTCGATTCGCCCTGGTCAACGTTGCCCGCTCGGCGTCCGTTGGCCGGCCGTTCGATGAGATTGTGCTTGCTGAAGGAACGAAACTGGACTGAACTGTTCGATACGTACAGGAGTCTACCGGGTAGTGAGAATGCTGTTAGCTACGGTGATACCCCACGAGGGACGGCATCTACGATCGTGTCGGGAGGGCACACCACCTCCATGCGATAATGATCTCCCCATCTTACCCGAGGAGGTTCTGAATCGTCAGGACGACGAAGAGCACAATTACCGCCTCAGAGATGATCCACGAGTTGTCATCCATCCAGTCGCGAAGTTCGGGGAGTGCGGCTTCGGCGCGGGCTCCGAGTAAGAGTACACCCAGTGACGGGAGCGCTAAGATGAAGAGCGTGAGCAAGACAAACCCCGTCGCATCAGTAACCGGGGCGTCGTTGGCAGCGAGATAGGTTCCGACACTAACCGAGGTAATGATGTTGGTCGGAAAAAACCCCAATAAGAGGAATCCTAGTCGAAACGAGAACCGCGGCGTCGCACCTGCCAACTTGCCCATCCACTCTGGCGGTTCCGACACGGCCCGCTTTCGATAGGTGTCCACCGCTGCAAAGAGGAGGAGAACGAGAACGGCGACATAGAGGAGGTGTTTCGCCCTCGCCCCCAAAAAACCGCCACCGCTGATACTGTTTCCGAGGCGGTACGCGACCACCACGACAGAACTGATCGAGAGGGTGGCACCGAAGACGTAGGCCACCGAGTTCGTCCGCCACTGTTCGCTCGTCGCGAGGAAGATCGAGGAGAGAATCTGTGGCCCTGCGATCATCACGATGGCCAGCGGGAGAACATCGACGAGACTCATTGTTCGTACTCGCCGTGATCCGATTTAGTTGGTCGATCGAGACGTCCGAGGTGAGAAGTGCGGGCCGTGTGTGCCATTGTTTGGTGTCCGTCCGAGAGTAGTAGGACTGCAAACGCAATTAATCATGTATCGGATCTGGAGAACAGGTCACTATTGCTGACAGTACGACGACGCGTTTGGGCGGTATTCAAACGCAATTCGTGATTGGGATCGCTGAGACCACCTGTCAGTCCGGCAAGTACGTGATCCGAACGGACCGTGATTTACACCCCGGCCGTAAATGCAGAAACCGTATTTCTAGCCCTGTTACAAGTGACTGCGCAGCGCCTCGTTCATCGCGTCGACCGGCGCCTCCTGGCCGGTCCAGATTTCGAAGGCGTCGACGCCTTGGAACAGCAGCATCCAGGCGCCGTCGATCGTCTGAGCACCGGCGTTGGCGGCGTCCTGCAGGAACCGCGTCTCGAACGGCTTGTACACCGCGTCGAAGGCGACGAGATCCTCGTGCCAGGCGTCGGCCGGGGCGACCGACTCGTCCGACTCCAGCCCGACGCTGGTCGCGTTGGCGACGACGTCGGCGTCGGCCATCAAGTCCGGCAGTTCCTCGAGTCCGTGGCCGGTCGCGCCCGGGACCTCGTCGGCGAGGTCGTGCGCCTTGGACTCCGTCCGATTGGCGATCTGCACGTCGGCGCCCGCTTCCTCGAACCCGAAGGCGAGCGCCCGGGCGGCGCCGCCGGCACCGACGACGACCGCGCGACCCCCCTCGAGGTCGACGCCGTGGTGCTCGAAGGCCCGAAGCGTGCCGGTCATGTCGGTGTTGTACCCGACGGGCCCGTCCTCGGTGAAGTCGATCGTGTTGACCGCTCCGACCCGTTCGATTTGCGCGTCCGGCTCGGCGAACTCGAAGGCGTCGTGTTTGAACGGCAGCGTGACTGTCAGGCCGTCGATACCGAGCGCCTCGGCGCCGCGAAACGCCTCCTGGATCCGATCGGGATCGGCCTCGAAGGTGACGAACTTGGCGTCGATGCCGAGTTCGCGGAAGGCGGCTTCGTGCAGCGGCGGCGACAGTGAGTGCTCGACGGGGTTGCCGATGATACCGTAGACGTCCATACCCGTGGTCGCGACGGCGAGAAAGATAATGTTCACGATTTGTTGCACGAGAACCCGGGTAGCCGTCGGTCCGAGAAGTCTGCTAAATATGCCGTCGAGAATCTCTCAGTCGCTACGGACGAACGTGACCGGACACGGCGCATTGAGGAGCGCGTACTGCGCAGTACTCCCGAATATAGCCTTCCCCGTCGGGGACCGGTTCCCGCCGCAGATAACGACGCGATCGGCGTTCACCTCGTTCGCGGTATCGACGATCGCTTCTCCGGTATTGTCGGTGATCCGACCGTGAACGGTAATCGGCATCCCGTAGTTTCGAGTCGGATCGCGCAATCCGGCCGCCGCTTGCCGAACCGACTGCGACCGCTTCGCGAGTTCGTCCGGCTCCGGCGGCGAGTCTGCGTCGTACTCGAGCCGCTGGATCGTCTTCTCGAACTCGTCGGTGGAAAAGGGACAAACGAGATGGACAGTTGCGTGAGCGGGACCGGCGACCTCCGCGACTACATCACTCACATTATCAATTTGACCGCTATCTATTTCAGAAACAGCTACGACAATTGATGATACTGATTGGCCGCGGTCCTTACCCCGTTGGTAACGGGACCGATCTCGGTTCGTTGTGTTTGAATCTACCATTGCGAACCGAATCCGGAATAAGTGCGTTTTTCAGCGGTGTCGAGCCCATTATATCGATTCTGGTTGTTGGATAGATGATCCATTTATCGAATGCTTCGGGGCCAGTCGCCGTGAGAGGACTGCTTGCAAAGTCGAGCCGAATCTACGACGACCCAACACCATATATCATATATACAGAATAGACAGAAATTAGAGTGTCAGGCTCGAGCCGGACGGGTTCCGATCAGCGGAACCGGCCGAGCAGTTCGTAGTCTCCGTCAGGGTCGTACCGGCGGAACAGCATACTGTTCGTCAGCACGGAGACGCTCGAGAACGCCATCGCGGCCGCAGCGAGTACCGGCTGCAGGAGGCCGAGCGACGCGAGCGGGATCATCGCCGTGTTGTAGCCGAGCGCCCACACGAGGTTCTGCTTGATCTTCTGCAGCGTGGCGTCCGAGATGCGGATCGCCTTCACGACGTCGAGCGGATCGTCGCGCATCAGCGTCACGTCGGCCGCCTCGATGGCGACGTCCGTCCCGGAGCCGATCGCCGTCCCGACGTGGGCGACGGCGAGCGCGGGAGCGTCGTTGACGCCGTCCCCGACCATCATCGCCTGTCGGCCCTCGTCCTGAATGCGCTCGACCGCGTCGGACTTGTCCTCCGGGAGGACCCCGGCGCGGACGTTCTCGGGGTCGATACCGACGCGCTGGGCGACCGCTCGAGCGGTCCGCTCGTTGTCGCCCGTGATCATCATCACGTCGACGCCGCGCTCCCGAAGGGCGGCCACGGCGTCGTCCGCCGTTTCCTTCACGGTGTCGGCGTCGGCGACGACGCCGATCAGATCGCCCTCGTAGGCGACGAGCATCGCCGTCTTCCCCTCGTTCTCGAGGCGCTCCATGGTCTCCGCGGCGGGCGAGGGATCGATTCCTTCGTCCCGCAGGAGTTTTCGGTTCCCGACCAGCACCTCGCCGCCGTCGACCGTCGCCCGGACGCCGTGGCCGGGGACGTTCTCGAACGCGTCGGGATCGACGACGTCGAGGCCGCGTTCCTCGGCACCCTCGACGAGCGCCTGGGCCAGCGGGTGTTCGCTCCCGCTCTCGGCCGACGCCGCGAGTCGGAGGACGTCGTCCTCCGAGAGGTCGGGTCGAGCGGTGAGTTGGCCGCCGTCAGGCGACGCCTCGCCGCCGTCCGGCAGCGGGGTTCCGTCCTCGCCGATGACGACTACGTCGGTGAGTTCCATTTCGCCCTCGGTGAGCGTCCCCGTCTTGTCGAAGACGACGGTGTCGACGTCCTTCGCGCGCTCGAGGACGTCGCCGCCTTTGAACAGCACGCCGTTCTGGGCGCCGATGGTGGTCCCGACCATCGTCGCGGCGGGCGTCGCGAGCCCGAGCGCGCAGGGACAGGCGATCAGCACGGCCGACGCGAAGACGATGACCGCGAACTCGAAGACCGACACGCCCCCGCCGGCCGGCGCGGGACCGCCGGCGACCTGGCCCCACACCGGGAGCCAGTCGACGACGCCGGCCAACGCCTCGGGGAACAGGAACCAGACGGCCCCCCAGAACAAGGCGTTCGCGATGACCGCGGGCACGAAGTACGCCGAGATGCGGTCCGCTAAGTTCTGGATATCGGGCTGGCGCGACTGGGCGTCCTTGACCGTCTGGACGATCTGCTGGAGCGCCGTGTCCGAGCCGACCTTCGTCGCTTCGACCACGAGGACGCCGTTCTCGTTGATAGTCGAGCCGACCACCTCGTCGCCTTCCTCCTTTTCGACGGGGACGGACTCGCCGGTGACCATCGACTCGTCGACGGCCGACTGCCCGTCGACGACGACGCCGTCCGTGGGGATCTTCTCGCCGGGCCGGACCTTCATTCGGTCGCCGACCGCAACGTCCTCGAGCGGAACCGCTTCCTCGGTTCCGTCTTCGCGAACGACCGTCGCCGTCTCGGCTTCCATCTCGAGCAGCTTCCGGAGTGCCTCACCGGCCTGGCCCTTCGAGCGGGCTTCGAGGTAGTTCCCCAGCGTGATGAACACGAGGATGAACGCGGCCGTGTCGAAGTACACGCCGCCGGCGATGAGTCCGAGCAGGACGGCCACGCTGTAGATGTACGCGGTGGACGAGCCCAGCGCGATGAGCACGTCCATGTTGGCCCGCTTGTTCCTGACGAGCGCCTTGTAGGAGTTCCTGTAGAACTGCCAGCCCAGCACGACCTGAACGGGCGTCGCGAGCGCGAACTCGACCCAGCCGAACTCGAGGCCGAAGACCTGTTCGGGCAGCGCAGTTCCACCCAACAGGAAGCGATCGGCCAGGAAGAACAGGAACGGGGCCGACAGCACCGCCCCGAACAGCGTCAGTCGAAGTTGCTTCCGAATTTCGTCCTGCCGGGCCGCGTCGCGCGCGTCCCGATCCGAGTCCTCGTCGTCGCCTTCCTCGCGAACCGGCGAGTAGCCGGCGTCCTCGATGGCGTCGTACAGGTCCGCGATCGAGGCGTCCGCGGGGTTGTAGGTGATCTGCGCCTCGTCAGTCGCGTAGTTGACGTCCGCGTCGACGACGCCCGGCGTCGACTCGAGTGCGGTTTCGTTGGTCTCCGCGCAGTTCGCACACGACATGTCGGCGATGGCGATCGTCACCGTCTCCGAGACGGCGCCGTAGCCGGCGTCGTCGATCGCGTCGTAGATCTCCGCGAGCGATACCTCATCGGGGTCGTACGTGACCGAGCCCTCGTCGGTGGCGTAGTTGGCGTTCGCCTCCGAGACGCCGTCGAGGGACTCGAGGGTGTCCTGAATCGTCGCCGAACAGTTGGCGCAGGACATCCCCGTGATATCGAGGTGGATAGTTCGGGTGGCCATACTGGTTCTTGTCTCGTCCTAGGGGCCCCACCTTTAGGCGGTTTTCTCCTTCGATGTGTCCGCTACGGCCGTCGATTTACTTTCGAATCCAAAGTGTCGTCAGACGCCTTCTTCCAGTTGCTGGTACCGGTCCTCGAAGCGGGAAAGACAGGACGGACAGCAGAAGTGGTAGACCTCGCCGTCGATCCGCGACGTTTCGCCCTCGCTGTCGACCGTGTTCCCGCACTCCGCACAGGAGAGCGCGAACTCGACGCCGTCGATCGACGGCGTCCACTCGACGCGGTCGACCAGCGTCACCGTGTAGTCGATCACCGTCACGTCCTCTAACAGCGTCTCGAGCCACGTCCGGACGTTCTGGGCCTCGATACGGGCGTAGAACCAGAGGTCGCCCTCCGCCGTCACGAACACGTGTTCGACGCCGTCCGCGTCGCGGACGCGTTCTCGAGCCGGCTCGAGCGACTCGGTCGGGAGTTCCGCCTGAATCAGGACGGGAACGCCGGCCCGAAGCTGCGACCGGTTGACGTCGATCGTGAAATTGTTGATGATACCCGTCTCCTGCAGCCGCTCGACGCGGTCCGAGACTGCTGGCCCCGACAGCCCGACGTGCTCGCCGATCTCGCTGAACGGTCGGCGGGCGTTCTCGGCCAACAGCGACAGAATCTCCATATCCGTTTCGTCCAGATCGCGCATAGGACTGGTACTCGCTCCGGATACTATACTGTTTCTCGTCTTCTACTTTGGATCGTTCGGGTGCAGCCGAGACGAAACGTTCGAATCCAAGGAGAAACGCACAAAGATCAGGCACCGTTACCTTCAGTCGACTATGAGCCAGACCATCACCGTCGAAGGGATGTCCTGCGAACACTGCGAACAGACCGTCGAAGAAGCCCTCGAGGACGTCGAGGGCGTCTCGGAGGCGACGGCCGATAGCGACGCCGAGACCGCGACGGTCGAGGGTTCCGCCGATCCGGACGCGCTCGTCGGCGCCGTCGAGGACGCCGGCTACGACGCGTCGGCATAACTGACGGTGCTTCGGTGCGATCAAATCGGATACCACTGAATCGCCCTCCAACTCGAGTATCGACGGAGCGGTGTTCGATTGCGGTCTCGATCTTGCGGTCGCAGTTCACGGCGACAGCAGTCGAATCATCGAGGATTCCGCGACTCCGTGTATCCGCTTCGTCGGTCGGAATCGGTTTTTTACTCCGTCGCAGACTGTCCAGTAGCCGTCTGGGACCGGAACGACGTACAGTGCGGTGATAGCCGCTTCGGGGACTGATCGAGGGCGTACTCGAGGGCATCTTCGGCCGGTGTCGATCCGAGCGATTGATACCAATATACAGTCAACGTCAACGGGGTCGATATCATCGTGGCCCGGCCACGTCGCAATCGCTCTGATTCGACTCACCCCGATCTCGATCATCCCAGTGCTCCTCGACAGACAGGACCGATTCGTTCGGCCCTGTTGAAACCCTTAATTAGAGATAGTTCTTGGAAATCGTGCTGAATACAGGGCGCGAGTCGTGACGGCGTGGTGGCCAGATTGAAGCTATCGCAACCGGTCAGTAGAAGGAAAACTGTCGTGATTCGACCGGCTTCGATCGTGAGTGTGTGTATCAGCCCTGTCGAGAGGCCCGCGTTCCGGACCATGTCAGATTGGCCAGACCGTCTTTCAGTTCCCCAGTCACGAATCGTCCTCCTTCGACCGCGGAAAGAGCACCGTGAGTACCACGAGTATTACGAACGCCGTTAGTGCGAACTCCATCCAGTTTGCCAGCACTGGCAACAGCGCTGGTAGGACCTCCGAGCCGAGTCCCCACCACAGTCCGGCGACGACGAACCCGATCGCACCAAGTCCGGCACGCCACTTCACGTCCCACCGAGCGAGGGGATGAAATTCTCGTTCCCCGGCACGGAGTCCCCGCCCGAGTCGCCAAATTAGTCCCGCGGTGGCAAGTCCGGCGACGCCGATCGTCGCTTTCAACCCAGTCGCCATCCGCGAGTAGGTACGGCTCATCGCCACCGACGATAGCCCTTGCGCCTCGGCCCACGCACCCGCGACCTCGCCTAAGAGTCGCTGGGATCGTTCGCTGTTGGTGAGCACGACGATCCCGTCGCCGGTCACCGGGACACAGTGGTAGTGGCTCAGCCAGCCGGTGTGCTGGCCGCCGTGCCAGACGGCCCTCTGGCCACCAGACAGCGTCTCAACGAAGTGCCCCAGTCCGTAGCCGTCGGAGACGTAGCCGTAGAGCCCCGTCGTCTCCACCGCCGGGCCGTGGATCTCCGCGAGTGTCTCGGGCTCGAGGACGCCACGGCCGGGCGGTTCCCCGTCGGGCCCCTCGGTCGCGGCGGCCACGAAGCGGGCGATGTCTTCGGCGGTCGCGTACAGCCCGCCGGGGGCCTTGACCGGGTCGACGAAAACGGGAGCGCGGCCACCGTCGAGATAGTACCCGGTGGCGATGTCGGAAGCCACTTCCTCGTCCCAAGTGAACGTGGCATCGTCCATCCCTAGGGGCTCGAGGATTTCCTCCCGCATGAACGTCTCGTACTCGCGGCCGGAGACCTCCTCGATCAGGATCTCGAGGAGCACGAACCCGGCGTTTGAGTAACTGAACTCCGTTCCAGGCGGCTGTTCGAACTCGGCGGCTGATTCTATCCCTTTCCCGGCGAGCACCTCCTCGGGAGCGGGGACCGCCTCGCCCGGCGCGTACAGCTGGTCTTCGTCGGGCAATCCCATCTGTAGGCCGGACGTATGCGAGAGCAGCCGCCGGACCGTCACCTCCCTGGTGTCGAACTCTGCCTCCGGTAGTTCCCACCGCGTGACGTGACGTTCCACCGGATCATCCAGGCCGATCTCGCCACGCTCGACCAGCGTTAGCACGCCCCAGGCGGTGACCGACTTCGTGATGGAGGCCACCCGGAAGATGGTCTCGGTCGTCGTCGGCCGCCTGTTCTCGCTGTCGGCCTCGCCGTATGCCTCGGTCCACGTCACCTCGCCGTTCTTGACGAGCGCGATGCTCGCTCCGGGGACGTCGTAGTACTCGAGCAACTTCGGGACGCGCTCGTTGAGGTGTTTAGGAAGCGAGTCTGCCGGTCCGTCTCTCCCACCGAACCCGAGATCGAGACAGCCGGCAAGCGAACCGGTCAGGTTTGCCCCGGCCAACGCGAGGTACTCGCGGCGGGGGGTATCCCGGGTCACTCAATCCCCTCCCTCGAATCGCTGACTTCCGAGCCGCTCGCGTCCTCGAACGCCGACAGCCGACCCCCCGCGTTGCCGACAGCCCGACGGCCATCGGCGTGAGCCTCGGACTTGAGCGGCCACAGAGCGAGCGCTCGTGACGGGACGCAGCCGAGAGCAGCCGGTCGTCGATCCGCAACACTCACGGCGTAATTCATGGCCGAACGGTGTCGGGCGAGAGACATATAGGTACATCCCCCTTCCTACTGAGCGGTAACCACTGGCAACGATTAACGGACGGAGGAAAGAGCATGGATCGAAATCCGTTCCGGTGGCCCCTGACCGTTCTCGGCGGCAGACTCGTCCTGCTCGGGGAGGCGTTTTTCATGGGGCAGGCGTACCGTTACTGGCCGGGTGAGTTCTCGCCACTGACCGACTACCACAGCGACCTCGGGATGACCGTCGGCGGGCCGCCGGGGGCGAATACGGCACTCGGCACACAGTACTACAACGCGGGCTAGTGTTCGTCGGACTTGCGGTGATCCTGTTAATGGGTTGGCTGTACGGACTCAGCCAAAGTCGTCGTACCGATCGGTGATCGGATCCTTCTCGATCAGCGCGTCGTCGCTGTACGCACCCAGGTTCTCCCGTAATCGTTCGGCATCGAACGGCTCGCCGTGTGCCGGATAGATTCTCTCGGCTGTGCTGTCGAGGATCTTTCGCCAGCTCTCGTAATGCTGCTCGAGGTCGGTGATGAATATCGTGTGGTACCGGATTCCCGCCCAGAGGGGCCTGCTCATTGCTGCATCGCCACAGAAGAGCGTCCCGTCGTCCAACAACACGGAGATCGAGTCCGGGGTGTGCCCCGGCGTGTGGAGGATCGTGCCACCGATGCCCAGTTCGCGCAGAGTCCGGTCGTCGTCGCCATCGACCAGTAGATCGTCGTCCCGGAGCGTGACGGGCGGAAAGGTCAGGTCCCACTCGGGAGTAATCCACGACCGAAGCTTCGCCAGGTAGTAGACCCGCCTGTTCAACAGCCCGCCGCCGGACCTGTCGTTCTCGCCGGCTCGCAACAGTTCGTCGGCGGACTCGTGGGCGATCACGGTCACTTCGTCGAGCAGTTCGTTCACGAAGCCCACGTGATCGTCGTGATGGTGAGTCAGCAGCAGATACTCGACTTCGTCGACGTCGACGCCGACATCCGCGAGCCGGTCACGGAACGTCCGATACTCCCACTCGTACCCGGTATCGATCAACAGGTAGCCTCCATCCGTCTTGAGCAGGTAGCAGTTCGTCGGTCCGACCGAGAGGCTAATCACCGTCCTCCCGTCCGTCATCCCGTTTCGTTACCTCCGCGCTGGGGGAACGGGACAACTTTTCCCGCGCATAATCGGTAACGGGGTGAAGCCGGAATATCTATAGCTGTTCTTGATCATATGAGATCGTTCGTGGAGTTACGGAGTCGTTCGTAACCACTACTGTAAGTACTTGAATGCAACCGTTCGATCCAACGATGATATAATCGCGCCCGCAGTTTATCACTCGTCTCAAAGAATTACTACGTGATGTACGATAAAATACTGCTTCCGACCGATATGAGCCCCGGAGTCGATCGCGCGATCGAGCACGCGATCGACGCCGCCGAGCGGTACGACGCCGAGTTGCACGTCCTGTACGTCGTCGACGCCGACGCGTACAGTTCCTATCCCGGCGACGAGTACGTTCACGAATTCGAAGGCCTCGAGCACGCCCTCGAGGAAGCGGGCCGGGATGCGGTCGAGGAGATAACCGATCGCGCTGCCGAGGCCGGACTCGAGACGGTCACCGAGATTCGCCACGGCGTGCCCCACGAGGACATTCTCGAGTACAGCGACGAGGCGGATATCGGCCTCATCGTCGTCGGCTCCAAGAACCGGCCCGGCGAATACCGTCGGTTACTCGGCAGCGTCGCCGAGCGCGTCGCCCGCATGGCCGATCGACCGGTCACGATCGTCAAGACGCCGGTCGAAGACGCGTGAGAAACGGTCGAGCGACGGTCGGACGGCGGCGACCGGTGCCGTCCAGCCGTCCGTCGCAGTCGCCAGATTTCGTCGGCAGCGCTGGCCAGTAGGGATCGGTATTCGAATCTGAGTATGAAACAAGACGCGATTCGGTTCGCTGTGATCCGCTAGCGATGATGCGCTACTACCGCCGATACCTACAGGTTCTCCTCCGAGTACTCCCGATCGCGTTCGCCCTATTGCGGGATCGGCGCCGGTTCGTCCTGTTCGGCCCGTCTAGACGCGTTTCCGACTCCGTCCACCGCGAGCGCGCCGAGCGACTGACGCGGATCATGCTCGACCTCGGACCGGCCTTCGTCAAAGTCGGCCAAGTGCTCTCGACACGACCGGACATCGTTCCCCCGACGTACGTCGAGACCTTCGCGACGCTGCAGGACGAAGTCCCCGAAGACATCGGCGGCGACCCGTTCACCGTCCTCGAGGCGGAACTCGGTGACGCGATCGATCTCGAAACGGTCGAACCGATCGCGGGCGGGTCGCTGGCGTTCGTGTACACGGCCGTCTACGAGGGCGAGCGCATCGCGCTGAAGGTTCGACGACCGGATCTCGTCCCGGTGATCGAGCGCGATCTGCGGGTTATCCAAGGACTCGTACCCCTGATCGCCCTGTTCGCCGACGAGAGCCAGCAGTACTCGCTCGAGAACGTCGCAGACGATTTCGAGTCGATCATTCTCGACGAACTCGACTTCGAGCGCGAGTCGGCGATGATGACCGAACTGAGAGGGAACTTCGAGGACAACGAGCGAGTCGTCATCCCACAGGTGTACCCGGAACTCTGTTCCGATCGGGTCGTCGCGATGGAGTACGTAGAGGGCGAGAAAGTAACCGACGAGGAGGCGCTCGCGGCCGCCGGCGTCGACGGCACCGAGATGGCGACGCTGATCGCGCGAACGTACCTGCAAATGGGGCTGGTCGACGGCGTCTTTCACGCCGATCCCCACCCGGGAAACCTATCGGTGACGCCTGACGGGCGCCTCGTGATCTACGATTACGGGATGAGCCAGCGGTTGACCGAGCAGGAACAGGCGGATCTCACTTCCTTGTACCGGGCGCTCGTCCGCCGCGACGTGGACGAACTAGTCCGCACCCTCGTCGCGCTCGAGGTCCTCGATCCGTCGGTCGATCGCAACGCCGTTCGCCGCGTCCTCGAGATGGTCATCGAGAACCTCGAAGGGCGGACCGACATCACGTGGCGGACGATCATCACGGACCTGTTCGGACGACTCCGGGAGTTCCCGTTCCGGATCCCGCCGAACGTGATGTTGCTCGTCAGGGTCGGGACGGTCGGCGAAGGCGTCTGTCGGAACCTCGACCCGACGTTCGACTTCCTCGAGACGACGCGGTCGTTTCTCGTCGACCATGGGTTCCTCGAGCGGGAGTTCCAGGTACTGCTCGAGGACTTGCAACGCGATCTTCGCGAATCCGCACCCGTCGTCGCGGGACTTCCCGCACGGGCGGACAGCGTACTCGACCGACTCGAGCGCGGCGAGCTCGTCGTCCGAACGGACCCCGTCGATGCACGAACTCGAGACGCAGTGATCCGCGAACTCGGCTACGCGGTCCTGACGAGCGCGTTCGTCGTCGCGTCGGCACTGCTGACCTTTCACGACCGTGCCTACGAGATCGTCGGCCTCGCCGCTGCGCTCGTCTTTTTTCTGTGTTACGTCCGGTCCCGTCGGGCACGAACGCGGTCCCGGTGAGACTTCGGCTCGTCCTTACGTCTCCGAGAGGCGAGCGACGGTCGAACTGATCCGCTCGACCTTCTCGGCTTGCTCCTCGTTGGCGCTGGCGACGTCTTCGATCTCGTCGGCGACGTGGTCGGCTTGCTCGAGGAGTTCGTCGACGAGCGACGCGACCTCTTCGGTGCTTGCGGCCTGATCGTCCGTCGCGTCGGAGACCTGCCGAACCCCCTCCGACGCTTCCTCGACGGCGCGGGCGATGTCCTGCAGGGTTTCCATCGCGTCGTTGACCTGCGTGATTCCCCGATCGATCTCCCGGGTCGTCTCCTCGAGGCTCGCGACCGTCTCGGCGGTGTCAGATTTGATTTCGTCGACCAGCCCTTCGATCTCGCGGGCGTGCTCCTGGGACTCCTCGGCCAGCGATTTGACCTCGTTGGCGACGACGGCGAACCCGTCGCCGGCCTCGCCGGCGTGTGCGGCTTCGATGCTCGCGTTCAGCGCCAGCAGGTTCGTTTGGTCGGCGATGTCGTTGATGACGTCGACGATCTCGTCGATCTCGTCGATGCGCTCCTCGAGTTGCGAGACGTCGGCGGCGACTTCGGCGGTCGAGGAATCGATCGACTGCATCAACTCGATCGCTTCCGTCGCCGCTTCCCGTCCCTCCTGGGCCTGACTTTCGGCCTCGGCGCTGGTCGCGGCGACCTCCTCGGCCGTCGAGGCGATCTCTTCGACCGTCGCCGACATAGCCGCGACTTCGCTGGTCACGGTCTCCACCGAGTCGGCTTGATCGCGGGCCTGCGCGCTGATCTGTTCGGAACTCGCGGCGACGTCGCCGACCGAGGCCTCGAGGTCGGCCAACGGTTGCTGCACGTCCTGGCTGACCTGCTCCATCAGCGTTTCCTGCTCGTCGATAACCTCGTCGAGGCGCTGGCTGTAGGAGTGGATGTAGGTGTCCATCGCCACCTGCTGGTCGAGGTTCGTCACCTTCAGGAGCGAGAGCGTTCGCGCCGCCATCTCGTCCAATACCTCGGCCGGCGACTGCGTCTCGCCATCGCCGTCGGCCGCCGCCTCCGCGTCGCGGTCGGGAAGATCGGCCTTCAAATCCTCGACGATCGCCTCGAGAAGGTGCTCGTAGAAGACGGCGTAGGCCCCGAGATAGATCTTCGGTCCCAGGTCCAACATGTCGTGGATTTTCCCGATCCGGGCGCGCCGTCGGAAGTACGATTCGTCGTACTGTCCAGCAAAGAGTTGCGTGAGATACTGCTGCTGCGTCTGTTTGAGCTGCTCGACTGTTTTCGTCGACCGATCGAAAATCTCCAGCGTCTCGTCGTACGACTGGAGATTGTCGTAGAAATCGTCGACCGTCTCGTCAATGATCGGACCGACGACATCGTCCAAGGCCTGCAGCCGCCGCTGGTCGGCATCGTCGAATCCGGTAAATTCCTTGCGCCACTCGATTTCGCGTTCGTCGATACCGATCTCGGCGGCAAGTTGCGCGCCATCGACACCTCGTCTGACTGCCGGCGTGATCCGTTCGTCCCCTGCGTTCATTCACTCATAATTGCAAACACGATCAGGTATAATTACCGGCCAAATAAGGGGACAGCGTCGCCTTGGCAAACGACCGTACGTCAGTCGAAGAACCGGTCGGGCCGCAGCCGGGAGAGTCGCATCGCGTTCCCGGTCACGCCGAGGCTCATTCCCATGTCGCCGACGACGACGGCCATCGCCACGCTGACGAGACCCAGCGGGACGCCGAGCGCGAGCAGGAACTTCACGCCGAGGCTCGCCCAGATGTTCTGTCGGATAACGCCGTTTGCCTTCTGCGAAAGCGCGTACAGGTACGGGAGCTTCCCGATATCGTCGCCCATCAGCGCGATATCGGCGGTCTCGAGGGCCGCATCGGTCCCTGCAGCGCCCATCGCAACGCCGACTTCCGCGGTCGCAAGCGCCGGCGCGTCGTTGATACCGTCGCCGACCATCGCTACGGTTCCGTACTCGCGCCGCAAGGACTCGATCGCGTCGACTTTTTCGTCGGGCAGGAGTTCGGCACGGTAGTCATCGACGCCGACCTCGTCGGCGATCGCTCGGGCGGTGCCTTCGTTGTCGCCGGTGAGCATCACGACGCGGTCGACGCCCAACTCGTGGAGGCGCTCGACGGCTCGCTTGGAGGCGGGCCGGACCTCGTCGGCGATCGCGATCGCACCCAGCAGCGTCGATTCCGTTCCGACGAGGACGACCGTCTTCCCCTCCCGCTCGAGGTCGGCGAGTGTCTCCTCACTGAAGACGGTGTCAGCGGCCGCAGCCGAGTCTATAGCGACGCCGCCGTCAGTCTCGGTCGAGCGACGTGTTCGAGAGAGATCGAAGCCGAGATCCTCGAAGAGCGCCGGCTTGCCGGCGTAGTAGGTTTCGCCACCGTCGGACGAGTCCGACGAGCCTCCGGCTTCGCCGGAGACGTCGATCTCACCGCGAATGCCTTTCCCGGTGAGGCTCTCGAACGACGACGGCTCCGGCAAGTCCTCGAGTCCGGCCTCGTCGGCGCGGGAGAGGATCGCGTCGGCGATCGGGTGTTCGCTGCGCCGCTCTAGTCCGGCGCCGTACCGCAGCAGGTCGGCCTCGCTCGTCTCGCCGAGCGGGACGACATCGGTGACCGCAAGCTCGCCTTTCGTGAGCGTGCCGGTCTTGTCCAGCGCAACGGCGTCGACCTCACCCATCGCCTCGAGGTAGTTGCCGCCCTTGATGAGGACGCCGTTCTTCGCGGCGCTGGTGATCCCGGACACGACCGAGACCGGCGTCGAGATGACGAACGCACAGGGACAGGCGATAACCAGCAACGTCAGTCCGCGGACGAACCACGTCCCCCAGTCGGCGGCGAACGTGAACTCGTAGCCGACGACGCTCGTCGAGATCGGATCGGTAATGAGAAGCGGCGGCACGGCGGCCGTCAGAATCGCCAGCGCGACCACCAGCGGCGTGTAGTAGCCCGCAAAGCGGTCGACGAACTGCTCGGTATCGGTCTGCTTGGCTTGGGCACCCTGCACCAACTCGATGATCCGCGAGAGCGTCGAGTCGCCCGCCGTCGACGTGACCTCGACCTCCAGGTAGCCCTCCTCGTTGATCGCACCGGCGAAGACCTCGTCGCCGGGCGTCTTGTCGACGGGGACGCTCTCGCCGGTGATCGGCGACTCGTCGACGGCGCTCTCGCCGTCCTGTACGGTGCCGTCGAGCGGAATCTTCTCGCCCGGGCGGACGACGACCGTTTCGCCGACGGCCACGTCTTCCGCGGAAACGGTCACCTCCTCGCCGTCGCGGCGAACTGTCGCCTCGTCCGGCGACAGCTCCATCAGCTCGCGCAGGGAATCGCGGGCCCTGTCCATCGCGTAGTCCTCGAGCAGTTCGGCGATACTGAAAAGCACCGCGAGCGTCGCCGCCTCGACGAAGTAGCCGATTCCGGTGGCGGCGACGATCGCCGTCCCCATCAGCAGGTCGATGTCGAGGCTCCGGGCCTTCGCGGAGTAGTAGCCGCTGCGGACCACCGGCACGCCGCTGGCTGCGACGGCGCCGAGGAAGAGTACGTCAGCGATCGAGAGTGGCGTCCCGAGCACGCTCGCGACGGCGACGTTCTGCGCCTCGAGGACGAACTCGAAGAGCAGTCCGAGGACGACGAATGCGGCACCGAGCCACGTCTTCTTCGCGCGAGGACTCGTCCAGACCTCGGTCGGCGGTGCGACGTCGACGCCGTCGGACGACCCGCCCGCCGCTGCATCGGCGTCGGTGCCAGCGTCACTGCCGGTACCGCCCGTTACCTCGTATCCCGCACCCTCGATCGCCGCGACCACGTCGCTCTCGGCGGTTCGCTCGGGATCGTACGTGACGGTCGCCGTCCCGGTCGTGGGATTGAGATCGGCGTCAACGACGCCGCCGACGCGTTGCAGGCTCTTGTCTACCTTCCCCGCGCAGGAGGGACAGTCCATCTCGGGGACCGCGAGGCGGGCGGTCAGCGTCTCCGTGCGCTGCCGCTCACCCCCGCTCGGCTGCCGCGCTGCAGTTTCGTCTGTCATTACGTCGAGCTAAGGGCGTCATCTCGATAAGCCTTCGTTGGAATATTCCAACTCGAGACGAACGGCGTCACCGCTACGAGAGGAGTGAGAGGGGACACGCAGGACAACCGCTTCGCACCTCGCCTCTGCACTCGAGCGACGATTTCACATATCCACGTCCTCGAGAACAGTCGCATCGGTACTGAGAATTCGCAGATCGCCGTTCCCGCACGTGCAACCGGTAGCCCGTTCGCTCCCGATCGGTCGTATTTCACCGTCGGGACCGAGCCGTACTGCGTGAGCGGTCCCGCAATTCTCACACACTGCCGCTGCCCGTTGTCGCTCGCCCTCGTCGACCATACGATTGCGTTTTATGTGATTATCTGAGTTAAAACCCTCTTACAACAGTCGAGAGATAGTAACTCGCTGATTTGTTTCGGGCGTAGGGAGCGGCCGCGTTGATCGAGAGGTGGTCGTTAGTAGCCGAAGCGGTCGCGGACGAGAACGACCGTCGTCCGCCCCTCCTCGAGTTCCTGCCGGAAGATCAGCTGTTTGGCGATCGCGGACTCGACGCCGTAGGCCTCCTTGGCGCGCTCGTTCTCGAGCGGGTAGGCGACCGACTCCAGGCGGTCGAGCGCGTCGTCGAGCGTCGGGACGATCTTATTGGCGCCGCTGACGATGACGACGTTGCCGGCGGCGAAGGGGTAGGCACCGACGCGGCTACCGGAGCGGTCGGCGGCGACGAGCTCGCCCGTCTGGGCGATCGCGTTGATCCCGCCGAGGAAGTAGTCGGCCGTCTGGGACTCGCGGCGTGCGGCCTGCCGTTCCGCGTCGTCGTCGATGCTCCAGATTTCGTCCGGAAGGCTCTCCCACTCGTGGTCGCCCTCGCCGAGGTACTCGACGAAGCCGATCTCCTCGAGGGTCGTCGAGTGGCCGTTCATCACGGACGCTCCGGCGGGGATGAGCGACTGTACCTCCGTGAGTGCCTCGTCAGCGGAGTCGACGACGATGACCTCGAACCCGTTCGCTTCCAGGTTCGCGACGGTCTCCTCGAGGTCGTCGTCGGTCGGCAGTTCGTCCAGCGATTCGTCGATAGCAGCCTCGTCCGCGTAATCAGATTTTTGCTGTGACATATTCGATGGCGGTTGTGTCGACATCGACTGATAGTCACAGCTTGGCCATAAGTGCTCGCGGACACCGGTGTCGGCTACTAACACCGGTGTTACCCGCCGTTTCGAGTCATACTACCGCAACGGTGTCGCATACTGAGCGAAAGTAGCGACCCGACTGTGCTCTCAGAGCGACTGGGACGGTTCGCTCGAGACCGTCCCGTCGGCGACGTACTGCTTCGCCAGTTGCTCTTCGGCACGTCGAAGTCGGTAGGTGAGCGTCGATCGCGGGACGTCGAGGTGGTCGGCGAGGTCACCGACATCGACGTCCCGCGGGGATTCGTAGTACCCGTGTTCGACGGCTGCCCGCAACGCCGCGTCCTGTTCGGGCAAGAGTTCACCGTCGCCCGCGGCCGGTTCGCTTCCCGACGGTTCCGCCTCGGCCGTCCGGAGCATCTCCATTCGCGCGCAGTCGCCGACGGCCGCCTCGAGCTCGTCGAAGAACGCGCCGACGTTACCCTCGCCGGAGTGAATGAGCCGCCACGTGTAGTGGCGTCCCTCGTGGCGCGTCTCGAAGAGAACGCCGGTGCCGAGGTGCTCGAGCGCGATGTGGGGGACCGAGGCGCAGTCGGGCGTCCGTTCCCAGTAGGAGTAGAGTACGAGCGTGTCGTCGGCGTGTTCTAAGACCTGGGTGGTCTGGACGGCGCCGCAGTCGCCGGTCGCGAGACAGTCGGCGTAGTAGTCGGCGGTGATGAACGCGTCCTCGATGGCCGCGAGCGCGTCCGGATCGCCCGTCGCGTGATCGACGCGCCAGAGCCCGTCCATCGTGGCGTGCAAGGACAGCGAACGGATCCGAGCGTCGGGGTGGTCGGCGAGCGTATCCGCCACCCTGTTGCAGCCGGGTTCGTACTCGAGAGCAAAGACGAGTTCGCGCATACTCGAGATACGTATTACCGACGTAAAACGGTAGGGAGCGACGCTACCGTGATGGTCCGCGCTCGGACGGTCGGGTTTGCGCCCGGACTCTCAGATTACGTCGTCGGGATCGTGGATCTCGGCCATGCGCTGGGCTTCGGCCGCGTACTGCGCTTGCTGGTCGGGGTCGTCGACGGTTCCGAGATTGGTCGGCGGAACGTCGACGGCGGCGGTCGTGTCGCGAATATCGGTAAACGAGGTCAGCGCTCGTTCCTTGCGGAAGTATCGATCCCCGTCAAGCGTGGCGTAGGTGAGGATGATCATGTTCTGCTCGTCGTCGGAGTAGGTCCGCTCGACGAGCCACACGCGAACGTCGTCGGTATCATCGCCCGTATCGGTTCCCATAGTCGTCTAGTCTTCAGTATCGGTAGTGAAAGTGACGACGACTGCTGTCACAGGGGGATACCTGCTGCAAGTGATTCACCACCGGCCGGCGACTCGAGTGAGTATCACGTACCGCCGCGGGTGGTGTGCGTTGACGCCCTCTCGAGCACGCCGCTGGCAGTGGAATTCTCAGATCGGAACGGCTTAGTTCAATTCGCCGAACAATCACGTATGCAGGCTGAGAGGATCGATCCGCAGGCGAAGGCCGCCCTGGAGCGCCAAGAGCGAATTCCGATGCCGCACAACCGGTACGGATTGAAATTCCTCAGACTGCTCAGCCGCGTGACCTCGCGGATCCAGAACCGAAACGGACCGAGCGTCGGGCGAACGATCGACCGGACGATTCCCGGCCCCGACGGCGAACTCGAGACGCGACTCTACCTCCCGGCTGCGAGCGGACCGTACCCGACGGTCGTCTTCTTCCACGGCGGCGGCTTCGTCCTGGGGAGCATCGACACGCACGACTGGCTCTGTCGGCACCTCACTCGAGAGGGCGGCTGTGCCGTCCTTTCGGTCGACTACCGACTCGCCCCCGAACATCCCTTCCCGGCGGCAGTAGAAGACGCCTACGGTGCCCTCGAGTGGGTGGCGGCGAATCCGGACGCGGTCGGCGGAAACGGACGGATCGCGGTCGCAGGTGATTCGGCCGGGGGAACCCTCGCCGCCGTCGCGTCGCTCATGGCTACCGAACGCGACGGGCCCGAGATCGACTATCAGACGCTGCTCTATCCAGCCATCGGTGTCGACCGAGAACAGGCGTCCGTGCAGGAACACGCCGGACTCGTCCTCGACGAGGCCGACATGGAGTGGTTCAACGAGTGCTACTACCGCAACGAGATCCACCGACGCAACCCCTACGCGGACCCGTCGAACGCCGACGACGTCTCCGGGGTGGCTCCGGCAACGGTCGTCACCGCCGGCTTCGACCCGCTCCGGGACGGTGGGAAGGCCTACGCTGAGCAACTCGTTCGCGACGGCGTCCCGACGCGCTACGAGAACTACGAGGACATGGTCCACGGCTTCATGACGATGCGCGACGTCGACCGCGCGCTCGAGGCGATTGCGTCGGTCGGCGACGACCTTTCCGAAGCCCTCGAGGGCGACTACGGGAGTTGAACGAGCGGCGACTCGACCGTTTAATACGGGTCGGCCAGCCCTCGATCGTGCGTGGATGGGCGAGCAATGTGTCCCCTACTGAAAGAATCAGTACGTCCGTGGTGGTCGCTCGAGAATCTCGAAGATTTCCCGTGCTCGATACTCGCGGTTCCGTTCCTTGCCGGTCGTTTCCTCAAGTACTCCATCCTCCTCGAGCCGATCGATCGCTCGGTAGGCGGTTGGACTCGTGACATCGAGTAGTTCTTCGACAACACCGGCAGTAAGATACGGCTGGTCGAAGAGCTTACGCGCCAATTTCGCATAGGCAGCAGAGATGTCGCCGTATTCGGCTTCGTACGCTTCCTGTAAGGTGTAAAGCTCCTGAGACCGGAGCAGAGATTCTTCTGCCTGATATCGGAGCCCTGTCACGAAGAACTCGATCCAGGCCTCCCATTCCCCGTACTTCCGGACAGCGTTCATCCGATCGACGTACGTCTCTTTATATCGGTTAAAATACTCACTGAGGTAGAGTGTCGGGTGCTCGAGGTAGCCGTGATCATACAGTTGTAATGTGATCAAGAGGCGTCCGAGTCGACCGTTTCCGTCCCCGTAAGGGTGTATCGTCTCGAACTGATAATGCGTGAGTGCAATATCGATAACGGGATGGTAACTCCCGTCGGTTCGAATATACGTCATCAGCGCATCCATCAACCCGTCGACGGCGCTCGGAACGGGAGGAACGAATTCACCGAGGTGATTCGGAACCGTCTTGAATTCGCCAATAGTGTCCGTTTCTCTGCGGTCTTCGGGGACGTCCGTCAGGAGTATCGTATGGAGCGTATGCAGAAGGTCGATGGAGATCCCATCATCGTGATCGAGCGCGTTGATTCCGCTTTTCAGCGCCCGCTCGTAGTTGAGCACTTCCTGGACGTCTTTCGTCTCGTCTATCGCTGCTGCTTGCTTATCGGTTGCCCCGGACCGGTCCAGTGATCGAGTTTCGAAACTGTAGAGCGCATTGTAATCGATATCCGCGCCCTCAATTTCGGACGACTCCATCGCTTCTTTCCGGAGTAACGACGTGTACAACACAGGTGCAAAATCCGCGGTCAGACTGAAGCCGCTGAGTTTTCCCAGCCAAAACGTCGCTTCCGAAAGCGTGTCATAGAACTCTTTCTCGAACTGTAACTCAGCGTCAGGTGGAAGGGGATCGGGATTGTAATATGGACGCCGATCATACGGGATGAGGCGCCCGGGGGCGTCGTCAGGTAATTCTTGGAGAGCCATTTGTGACTACCACGGAATCGATTCCAGTGTTAGTTAAATCTAGTGCCCTCGAATGTAATCTATGGTGTGGGGAGACCGAACTGTCCACAATCACGGCGCAAATTGTTACGGATGGGACATCGATACCTGTGAGAACGTTCTCGTCGAACGGACGTACCTGGACCGACGACTATGGTTCGATACTCAGTACGAAAGTGCATTCCGAGGTTCCGGGGTAGAGGGACGGCCAACTGATGGTGACGGTGACGGATCGCGGTACTGCCGACGGCAGACTGGGTTATCGGAACCGTCTACCGCATCCACCCCTGCTATTACGGTCGCTCGAGCAGCCGTTCCTGCGTCTGAATCGGACCGAGCGAGCCGCCGGATTGGGCGATATTGAACGCCATCATGAGGTCGGTTCGTGAGATCAGGCCGGCGAGTTCGTCGTCGACAGTCATGACCGGGATGCGACCGACGCCGTGTTCTTGCATCGTCTCGAGCGCGTCCATGACCGGCTGGTCGGGACGCACCGTCGGGACGTCGCCGGCCTCGGTCATCACGTCCTCGACGCGGTAGGCGTCCCGTTCGACCTCGCGAACGGACTGGGTGTCCTCGAGAGTGACCATACCGGCGAACCGGCCGTTTTGCAACACGGGGTAGCCGACGTGGCGTTCCCGGAGCATTCGGTCCAGAAGGTCGGCGATCGTCGTCTCCTGAGTGACGGTCTCGAGGTCGGCGGCGGGGGTCATGATATCGCGGACGGTGACGCCCTCGAAGGCGGCCTTCAGCGCCGTCTGCTGGGCTTCGCCGGAGGCGCCCATGTAGATGAAGAAGGCGAGCGCGATCATGATGAGATCGAAGGCGACCAGACCGAGGAGGCCGAGCAGCACGGCGAATCCCTTCCCGACGGCCGCGGCGATTTCCGTCGCGCGGACGTGGGTCCGGTTCCGAGCCAGCAGCGCGCGCAGGACCCGGCCGCCGTCCATCGGGAATCCCGGGAGCATGTTGAAACCGGCGAGCGCGACGTTCATGAGCGCGAGATAGCCCGCGACGAAACGGGCTGCCGGCAGATCTGCGGGGAGTGCGACGAAAACGACGTACGAGACCACGCCGACGGCGACGCTGACGATCGGCCCGGCGACCGCGACGGCCAACTCCTGGCGCCAGTCCTCGGGCATCTCGGTAAACTGGGCGACGCCGCCGAGCAGCCACAGCTTGATGGACTCGATCGTCAAGCCGTAGTGCAGCGCCACGACCGAGTGACCGAGTTCGTGCAACAGAACGCCGACGAACAGGCCGACGGCTGCGGCGAGACCGAGCAGCCACGGCGTCGATCCCTCCGTGAGCGCGCCGGTCGAAGGGGTTGCCTCCGGAAGAATCCCGAGAATGTCGATCCAAAACTCCACTTGCGAGCCGATGATCCAGGCGAACAGCGGCAGGACGAGCAGAAACGTCAGGTCGAGCTCGATCGGAATCCCGAAGATCCGACCGATGCGGAAGCTTGCCATAGCGTCCGGTAGGGAGTCGTGGCTGTTAAACCGTCTGTCTTGTCTACCCGGATTCAGATTTGAATCCGAATCTCGGGTTGCTCGAGAGCGCTCAAACCGCTTCGACGCGCTCGAAGAGGTACGTGCCGACGGCGACCGTGATGGTCGACGAGAGTACGAGCGCACCGAAGTCGACGGCGACCGGATACGCCGAGGTGCCGACGAGCACCGCCCGCAGGCCGTCGACGCCGTAGGTCAGCGGGTTCGCGAGTGCGAGTAACTGCACCGGTCCCGGAAGGCTCTCGAGCGGGAACAGCGCGCCCGAGAGAAAAAACAGCGGGAAGATAACGAACTGGACGACCAGTCCGAACCCTTCGCTATCGTTGAACTGCGAGGCCAGCGCCACGCCGAACCCGACGAACGTGACCGCGATCAACACCATGAACACCGCGGCGAGCGGGATCGACAGCAGGCTGCTGAGGGGGAACCCGAGCGGGATCGAGAGCAGCAGGATGAGCGTCGCCTGCACCAGTGCCGTCGTCGACCCGCCGGCGATACGCCCGAGGACGATCGACGTGCGGCTGACGGGGGCAACCAAAATCTCCTTCAGGAAACCGACGTCCTGATCCGAGAGGATCGACAGGCCCGCGAACGATGCACCGAACAGCATCGTGAACCCGACCATGCCGGGGACGAGGTACTCGAGGTAGTCGACGCCCTCCGGGAGCCCCGGGACGGCGGCGCCGCTGAATCCGAATCCGAGAAAGACCAAGAACAACAGCGGCATCGCGATCGAGCCGATGATTCGGGAGGGCGCCCGCAGGAATCGCTTGACGTCCCGCAGCCAGAGCGCGTAGACGCTGCGCGCGTCGACGAGTTTCATCGGTCGTCCTCCGTCGTGGCAGTGCGCCGTCGACGTTCCGCTCCGTCTCGCCGGCTGCCGGCCGTGCGGCCCACCGTTGTGTCGCCGTCCGCATCGACTGCCGACGAGCGGTCGCCGATCGTCGACCCCGTCAGCGAGAGGAACACGGTCTCGAGGTTCGGTCGGTGAACGTCGATCGACGCGATCGGCGCGTCGACCTCGTCCGCCAGCCGCACGAGATCGGCGATGCGCTCGGCGCCGCTGTCGACGGTGACCCGAACGACGTCGGCATCGCCGTCGGTCGCATAGTCTGTGACCCACGGCCGGTCCTCGAGTTGCCGAGTGAATGTCGCGGTGGGGCCGTCGACGGTCAGGGAAACGACGTCGCCGCCGAGCGACTCTTTGAGCGCGTCCGGGGTATCGATAGCCGCGATATCCCCGTCGTCGACGATGGCGACCCGGTCGCAGAGCTGTTCGGCCTCCTCTATGTAGTGGGTCGTCAGGACGATCGAGACGCCGGCCTCCGCGTTCATCCGCTGGATGTACTCCCACGTGTCGCGCCGCGTTCGCGCATCGAGTCCGACGGTCGGTTCGTCGAGGAAGAGCACCGACGGCTCGTGGAGCAGTCCGCGGCCGATCTCGAGGCGGCGCTTCATGCCGCCGGAGTACGAGCCGACGGGCTGGTCGCGCTCGGCCTCGAGGCCGACGAGGTCGAAGATCTCGTCGATGCGCTGGCGGCGAGTGTCGCCGTCCATGCCGTACAGCCGAGCATGCAAGGCCAGATTTTCTTCGCCGGTCAACTCCTCGTCGAGTGCGGGTTCCTGGAAGACGATGCCGAGACTGTTCCGAACGGCGGCGGTTTCCTCGAGGATATCGTGCCCGTTTACCGTCGCCGTTCCTGCAGTCGGCCGGAGCAGCGTAACGAGCATGTTGATGAGCGTCGATTTCCCCGCGCCGTTGGGCCCGAGCAGTCCGAACAGTTCCCCGTCCTCGACGCGGAACGAAAGCTCGTCGACGGCGACCGTCTCGCCGAACGTCTTGGTGAGGTCGTCGACCTGTATCGCTACCATAGTTGTGATTGTTGTATTACATTAGTTCTCCGACACTGAAGTGCGTGCCGGACGGCCCGAATCGACGGGCTCAATCGCTCGGCGAGAAATCAGCGTTCAGGAGGTGCGTCTGGACGTACTGCTCGAACGCAGCGCCCGCACCCTCGACGACCGCATCGGAACCGGTGGCCCGCTGAAACATCGTTCCGGTCGTCACGATCATAAGCAGCGCCGCCGTTGCCTCCGGGTCGACCGCCCGGAACACACCGCGGTCGATACCGGTCCGGATCGTCTCCTCGAGGTACGCTTTGATAGAACGGTCGGTCCGTTCGAAGTATTCCCGGAACGCGTCGTCGTGGGCCGCTTGAGCACGGAGTTCGACGAGCGCCTTCGTGAAGTCGAGGTTCGCTTCCGGGCCGCCGAACTCGAAGTCGCCGCTACAGATGTCATCGATGTGTTCGTCGTAGCGCTCCTCGTCTTCCGCCGGAATCTCCGATTCGAACTCCGCCAGCATAAACTCGAGAAAGTCCAGCAGGAGATCGTCCTTACTGTCGTAGTGGTGGTACAGCAGCGATTTACTCTTCGAGAACTCGTCTCCGATCCGCTGGATCGTCAGATCGCTGTAGCCGTGTTCACAGAGCGCGACGTACGTCGCCTTCATGATCGCTTGCTGCGTGTCGTCCGGCTCCTCGAGGAACGGTGGCAGCTGCGTCATGGTGCTCGCCGCTCGCGGTGGTCGGGTGTGTTGCTGGTTCCCCGGTTCCATTGGTGATCCCGATGTGCTGCCCTGCAACCCGTCATAACGGCTACCGAATACGGACGCCGGCTATAAAAACTGATTGAATGTTCGGTCTAGGTCCGCTCACAGCTGGAGAGATTGAAGGACATCACATTACAGACGGGGTATCAGGAACGCACTACGTGCTAGTTGAATAATTAGTCGAGGGTTAGTTCAAAAGTAAACTCTCGATTTGTGACGACTTGCAGCGGCCGAATCTATACGCATCTGTCATCTACCGGAGAAACACCAACCGGTAATCCGAGAAGAAGATTTATTCACACTGAACAGTTAGTCAGCATATGCCTCGCTCGGTATCACAGAAGCGACCGTGGCTTGCAGCACTCCTGGCCGCACTCGTCACCGGATTCGGGCATCTGTACCTTCGACGGTGGCGACGCGCGGTCGGCTGGCTCGTCCTTTCGGTCGCCGCGACCGCGCTCTTTGTCGATCCGGCGGCGATCGACGAAATTCTGGCCGGAACCGCGACCCCCGACGTGTTGCTCGCAGTCGCACCGTCGTTGTTCATTACCGGACTCAGCGTTATCGACGCCTACCTCCTCGCTCGCGCCCACGTCGTCCAGTCCCAGCCACCCGTCGAGGGCGCCGCCGATACCGACGACGCGATCTCCTGTCCGCACTGCGGGAAAGACGTCGATCCCGAACTCGACTTCTGTCACTGGTGTACGACGCGGCTCGACGATCTCGAGCGCGAGCGATCCGACGAGATTCGGGAGCCGTAGCGCCGCTCTACCGCACTACTGACCGTCAGCTACCAACACGTTCGATACGTATTCTGCAGCAGTCCGTCGCGCCGTCGTCAACGCAGCCTCATCGTCGAAGACGACCGCTCGAGTCCGGGCGCCGTCGACGATCGTCATGAGCGCTCGGGCAGCGTGGTCGGCATCGACGTCGGTAAAGACGCCGTTCGCGATTCCCTGTTCGATCACCGTCCGAAGGAGGTAGCAGACGTACTCGTCGTTCTCTCGAAACCGCTCCCGGAACCGCTCGTTGTACGGCGCCTGGCTCCGCATCTCCAGCATCGCCACGAGGAGGTCCCGATGATCTTCGGGATCGACGAGGAGTTTGTCGAGCAGTGCCCGCAGGCGCTGCTCGGAATCGGTCGTTTCGACCTCGTGGACGGCGTCCTTGAACCGATCGAGGACGTAGTCGAGAAACGCCGCGAGCAGGTCTTCCTTCGTGTCGTAGTGGTAGTGGATCGCCGCGGTCGATTTCCCGTACTCGTCGGCGATCCGCTGAATCGTGAGCTCGGCGTAGCCGTACTCGCAGAGCGCACGGTACGTTGCCCGCATGATTGCCTCGTTCGGATCGGAACTCGACTCGTCGGACGGTGCTGCCATTGTTACTCGTTAGTTAGCTGGCTCGCGGATAACGGTTGCGTCCGTACCGCACCCATATACCACGTATTGGTCCTATACAATACGTTCACGGACTAATGCGTCCGATCAGCCCGAGCGGCTACCCCTTCCAGAACGCTTTTGACTGATCAGTCAGTAAGTTCGGTGAGACCGATATGGAGTACCCGCTATCCAACTCGCTGTACGTACCGCGGCCCTCGCGCCTCGAGGTGGTCGCCTAATGGGCGTCCGCCGGTTCGTCGACTCGCTGCTCAAGGGTCCCGAGGAGTTCGACCTCACGTCGGGCGGCATCGGGAAGCCGCTGTTCTACCTGTCCCTGCCGATCGTCATCATGAACCTGTTTCAGGTGATGTACAACCTGGCCGATACCTTCTGGCTCGGCCGCCACAGTACGGTGGCGCTCTCGGCGATCAGTTTCGCCTTCCCGATGGTCTTCCTGATGATCTCGCTCGCGCTCGGACTCTCCGTCGCCGGCAGCGTCCTCGTCGCCCAACACATCGGGGCGGGCAATCGCCGCGACGCCGAGTACGCCGCCTCGCAGACGATAAGCTACGCCGTCCTCGCCTCGCTGGTGCTCGGTGTCCTCGGGTACGTCTTCGTCGACGAGTTCCTCGTGCTTCTCGGCACCGGCCCCGACATCTCGCCGCTGGTGGCCGACTACATGCGCGTGTTCTCGGTCGGCCTCGTCGCGGTCTTCGGCTTCGCCGTGTTCATCTCGCTCATGCGCGGCTACGGCGACACGGTGACGCCGATGTACGTGATGGCCGGCTCCGTCGTCCTGAACGTCGTCCTCGATCCGATCCTCATCTTCGGCTTTCAGGACAACCCGCTGTTCGGATACGTCGGTGCTGGCGGCCTCGAGGCGTCGCTGCTCGGGATGACCGGCTACACGGGCTCGGGAATCGCCGGTGCTGTGATCGCGACCGTGTTCTCGCGGGCGCTCGCATTCGTCGTCGGGCTGGCGATCATGTTCCGCGGGGATCGCGGCGTCCGGATCAGCCTCGCGGACATGGCACCGGATCTCTCGTTCGGACGGCGGGTTGTCGACATCGGGCTGCCGGCCTCTATCGAGGGGACCGCCCGATCGGTGTCGATCAACCTCCTGCTGTTCGTGCTCGCCGTCTTCCCCGCGGAGATCAGTGCCGCGTACGGGATCGGGACGCGGATCTTCTCGGTTGTCTTCCTACCGGCGCTGGCGGTCTCACAGGGCATCGAGACGATGACCGGCCAAAACATCGGCGCCGGCGAGGTAGACCGAGCCGCCGAAACGAATCACTTCGGCGCCCGCGCCATGCTCGCCATCCTGACCGGTGTCGGCCTCGTCACGCTGGTAGCTGCGCGACCCGTCGCCTCGATCTTCACGAACGATCCGGCGGTCATCGCCGAGAGCGCGACGTTCCTGCGCTACGCCGCCCTGACGTTCGGCTTCATGGGCGTCATGCGCGCTTACACCGGTGGATTCCGCGGCGCCGGGAAGACGATCTACGCGGCCGTCATTTCGGTCGTAACGCTCGGCCTCGTTCGGTTGCCGATCGCCTGGATCGGTGCGTCGACGATCGGTCCCGCCGGACTCTGGATCTCGTTCCCGATCTCGAACGCAGTCGGGGCGATCGTCGCGTCTCTGTGGTTCAAACGCGGTACGTGGCGAAAATCCGATCTCACCGGCTCGAGTTCCGGACCCGATGTCGCCGGACCGAGCGCTGCGTCGACGGACGATTGACGGCCGATCCGGCATCACCGAAACGGCCACACCGGAATCGGCTTTATCGGCGTGAGTGTGCTAGCTGGGGGCACGGAATGCTTCCAATCCCGCTCGAGCTGTTCTGTCTCCTTATCGTCATCTCTCTCGTCGCCGGGATCGGATGTACGACGACTGGTGCGGGTGGAATACTCGTTACGATCTCGCTCTACGTGTTCACATCGCTTTCATCCGCGGAAATCGCCGGGACTGCACATATTGTCTTCATCGCTGTCGGGATCGTCGGGGCGATTGGGTTCACGCGGTCGGGTGAACTACTCGGGACCGACGGACGTGCGTTAGCGGCGATTCTCAGCGGAACGAGCATCCTCGGCGCCCTCACTGGCGCATATGTGAACGCCTACATCTCACACCAGTTGTTCAGCATTCTCCTCGGCACGCTGACGGTCATAATCGGCAGTGTGCTGTTCTACGGGCAAATCCGCGATCTCCCAGCCGTCGTTACTGTTGACGTCAGTGTGACGAGCGGCCGTCTCGCGTTCAGTGGCGTCGGCTTGTTTCTCGGACTTACCTCGGGAATTGTGGGTATCGGTGGCCCGATACTTGCAGTCCCAGTACTGGTGACGCTGGGTGTTCCACTGTTACTGTCTTTAGGCGTGGCGCAGGTGCAGGCGATTTTCATCTCGGGATTCGCGGCGAGCGGATACGTTCTACAGGATGCGATCTCGCCGTTCTTCGCGACCCTCACGACGGTTCCGGCTATCATCGGGGCCGTAAGTGGTTGGGTCCTCGCACACCACGTCGATCCCGATCATCTAGAACTGGTTCTCAGTATCGTACTGCTTCCGTTGGGACTGTACTTGCTCACGTAGTCCAAGCCGGTATCTACTATCGACTTCTCTGCAGCAGCATCGTTGCCCCTGAGCGGCGGGTCGATCCACACTCGTCTTCGTACTGCTAACTGCGATGGGCTGGGAGCTGCTCGAGTGTGCCGCCAAAAGCAAAAGCCGAAAGCCGAAAGCGAGTTGCGAAGGCGCTTTCGCAATGCGTGGGACAGACCACGGCAAGTGGGCTTGGTGGGTGGAAGGTGGGTGGTGCGTGAATCGGCTGAGGGTGCGGCCACTGTTCCTGACCGCACCCGTCATTTGGCGGGGGTGAATAATAAAGCGCGGAACGCGCTCCTACATTCTGGGAATGGTCGAAACCGGCCCGCTACGAGCGGGCCTCGGCGAGTAAGCCGTTGGCCGATCGGCACTCGTAATCGAGTGAACCGTAGTTCGCGTCTGCGGGCACGAAACGTCGTCGCTACTGACGGTCTCGGAATCCACCCCGGTTCTCCGTTACGGGAGATACGTTTCTTCACACTGTCTACACACCCACAGTCCGTACGCCTCCGTCGTGAGTGTCCGTACGCGACAGAGTTCGCATTCCTGTCGATTCCGGATGCGCTCTAGCATATCGGCGACGGTCGTCCGCCGCGTCGACGAGACATCTCGGGGCTGAAATCCGGGAACCATAGCACCGTAACTAGCGAATCCGGTGGAAAGAGGGTTCACCCTTCGTCGTCACGCAGACGCGGTGAAGTACCTCGGGGACAAGCCCCGAGCCGCTCGTCCTGCACAGCCTGTAGAGCACTCGAGGTTCAGATTTCGAGCCGGCGGGTCAAACCTCGAGTTCGAAGTTCGCGAACCGACCGACTACGAGGTAGAGATAGCCGATTGCCCCGAGGAGTGAGAGGCCGATCCCGAACGATCGGACGAGTTCGAGTTGACCGGCAATACCGAGACCCTGTGCGGCGACACCCACAGCTAGCGCCCCGATCGTCGCCGCGACGCCTCGAGCCGTCGCGCCGGGGACCCGACCGGTAGCGACTGGGAAAAACTGGAACGCGTAGCCGGTGATCGTCAGCGGGAAGAACCCAGCGAGGACGAACGTTCGGTGTAGCAGGAGCGCGTTTCGGACGCCGTTGCCGAGCAGAAGCGATCCCGACGCCACAACCGCGAGCACTCCTGCCAGAGCGCCGAACGCGATACCGGAGAGTTCGACGCGCGAGCGATCGGTCCGGACTGCGACGAACGCGATGACCGCCGCGTAACAGCCCATCGCAACTGCCGCCGACCCGGCGCCGATCCGAAACCACGGCCCCTGCCAGCGGACGGTTCCGAGCAACCCTGGAGCGACCACGCCGGACAGGAGAAGGAGCCAGACGAGCGACCGCGGCGGCGTGACGTGGTAAAAGCCGACCAGTAGTCGAGCGCCGAGTGCGAAGACCAACAGGGCACCGAACCCGATCGCGTAGTAGTGGCTCACCTGCGCCGGTCGGATCGAGCCGTCCGTAAGTCCGAGCAGTGGCGTCACCTCGAGGAGAGCGATCGTCCCGACGAGAAGATAGCCGACCGCGACCGGGAGTACGGCTGTCGCGAGTCGCGTCGACCGCTGCGGCCGATCGCCGAACCGGAGGACGGCCGCCGGCTCCGTGACGAGAACTGGTCCAATCGTCGCGAGCAGTGCGCCGACGAACGTCGCGACGCCGAGCGCCCAGAGGGCCGCGCCGGCGGTAAACAGCGTCCCGATGCCGTCGCGAATCCATCCGCCGACGATCAGGGCGGCGCCGAGATATGCGAGCCCGAAGTGAAATCCGGCGAGTCGGTAATCCACGAGCGTTCGACCCGCGTACGCCGGCAGGAGGAGATACCCCATTCCGAAGATCATCGGACAGACGAAGCCGAACAACCCGATGAGGACGGCCGTTCGGTGGCCTGTGCCAACGAGCGGCGCCGGAAGAAACGCGACGAACGCGCCGGCACTGGCGATCGTAAACCGCTGCGTCCACCGTCGGAGACCGGCCGACCCCGCATTCATCTCGATCCTACTCCGTCACGTGGGCGCCATCGTTCAAGTAACTTGAGCGGCACATATACGGACCGACGCATCGAGTAGCTGAGAGAGCGAGAGCCAGGTCATCGTCTTCGGTATCGGACCCGATAGCAACGCATCGAGCGCTTCTGTTGGGCCTTCCGGAGGTGGGTACGGAACGTCGGCGGGGCGTTTCCAGAACGTCTTCCTGTCGAGCTATCTAACATCGACGCTCCCGTCTGCCCACACTGTGACGACCCGCCCGCAGTATCCAAATTCGACGAACCCCGATCCCCGCTCGTGCGTCGACGTCGGTTCGAACAATCTGTCCAACGCGTCCGGATCGATCACATCCGCTAACAGACACTCGAGGTCGGCCGGGTCGACACCGCTTTTCGCCGCGACCGCCTCGACGACAGCGACGCTCGGCGGTTTTTCAACCGAATCGTCTCGCGGCATTCCCCTACTTACGGCAGTTTTCGACCGTCTCCGACAACGTCGACACGTCAACGAGTTCGGTCGGGTCCGGTAACGCTTCGGCGAGGAGTTCCAGAAGCGGGGTGAACGTAACGTCCCCTTCGTCTCGATCCCACTCGACGACTCCCGAGTCGGAAAGCATCGGCAGATGAACGTGCTGCAACTCGAGGAACGCATCGTGTTGTTGGTCGGTAGTTACGTCTTCGCTCGGAATCCCGCGTTTGAGTGCGGCGAGCTCGGCAGCTAACCGAGAAACCGGTACTCGATCACGGTGAGCGAGGAGGTACTGAAGCGCGTGTCGACGGGACGCGTCGGCCAAGATTACGTAGACCGTATCGAGGAACTCGGGGCTCTCCAGTCGGTCAACGCTGAGTCGTTCAACCATGATCCGTAATGGAGTAGAACTCCGAAAGCCTTCGCTCCGTACTACTCATGGCCTTTATCTTCGTAGTACTGCTTGACCTGAATATCGGCATTACGGGTTTCCGCTTCCGGATTGAAGCAACGCGGCGCGAAGGACTTTGTCCGCTCCTCGACGCACCCGTTCGGAGAGTGCCTGCACTGAGACGTCGAGTTCTGCAGCGAGTTCGGCGTACTCGACTTCCCGAGGGACTTTGAAGTAGCCGCGCTCGACCGCGAGCGCGAGCGCTTCGTGCTGTGCATCGGTCAGATCGAAGTCGTGACCGTTGGGTGGACGCTCGGCGAGCGAGGAAACGCGGTTGAGCCGATATGTGATATTGTGTTCGGCACAGTACCGGTTGAACCGAGCGAGTCCGGAGTGATCCTCAAACCGAATTCGAAATAACCACTCCTCGTCGCTGTGCGCCTCGAGTATCGTGGCATTGGTGTTCGTGATCCCGGTAATCAACTGTTCGGCCGGATCTTCCCACACGATCTTGTAGAGCGCCCGATCGTCGTACTGGTCGAGGACGGAGATCGATTTGACGTTCGGACTCTCCTCCATCGCGGTCTCGAACGTCTCGAGATCGCTCCCGTAGCCCCAGATATAGGGCATGATCCGTTTTTCGGCGGGTACCACACGTTCGAGTTCGACCGAGAGACCGTCGTGTTCGGCGATGATCTGCCCGAGGAGAAATTGATCGGCTTGAATCGAAATTTCGGCGATAATAGTCATGGGGTGGATAG
This sequence comes from Halopiger aswanensis, assembly GCF_003610195.1. NCBI lineage: Archaea > Methanobacteriati > Methanobacteriota > Halobacteria > Halobacteriales > Natrialbaceae > Halopiger > Halopiger aswanensis. The sequence goes on from NZ_RAPO01000004.1 coordinate 517,816, forward strand.
GCGTCACTAGGTAATAGACGCTCCTCACTCGCTCAGATCGATCACTTCGCGTTCGTGCTCGGTCACCTCACTGATATTTTATCTCGTTGTAAGCCGTCTGTACGTGTGATGAGTGCACATACCACATCCAATCAGAAGTACGACGTCGATCTCGGTAAACTGGGGGCGAAACTGGAGATCGCTCGGACTGAAAACGAGGCGGACGTCGCCATCGTCGAACATACGCTTCCGCCGCACACGCTCGCCGCCCCACTCCACCGACACAGTCGCGAAGACGAGATCTCTTACGTACTGGAAGGTGAGATGACCGTGCTTGCTGGCGACGAAATCTGGACCGTCCCTGCGGACGAAGCTACCGTCAAGGGCCGAAACGTCTGGCACACCTTCTGGAACGCAACCGACGAACCGCTCCGGTTCCTCGAGATCATCGCACCCGGCGAGTTCTCCGAGTTCTTTGCAGAGATCGCACGCGTTTACCCGGTCGACCCCACGGACGAGGAGGCGCTCGCTCGCTTCGAAGAGATTTGCGAGCGGTACGGCTTCGAGGCCGACTTGGAAAGCGTTCCGACGCTCTGCGAGGAGCACGGACTCCAGATATAGAGAGACTATCGACCCAGCCTCAAGGACTCTTCTTGTATCTCACCCCTATTTTTGACCGAGTCAGGAAGTAAGGGATGGCCGACACAGATCAGTGCGTCGCTCAACGGGTGAGAGAAACATATAGCCATTTAGTGACAGAGAATCGGTTATCCATCTGTTTGCAACCGGTGACTCGCTATCATCGGCTGCAATTAGGTCGTGTACTGGGGGAATTGCACTAGATACCTATGTCTCGATTCGTCCCGTCCCAGTACGTAGGACGACTAACTATGACAACAGGGACTCGTACGCCAGCAGAATCGATTGATGAAGAGAAACTAGATGAACTCGTCGGAACGACCGTAAACGACCTCGGCGGTGCGGTCCAAGCTGCGCTAGCCGAGATCGGCGACCGGCTCGGTCTCTATAGAGCAATTGCCGACGCCGGCCCGCTCACGTCCGTCGAACTGGCCGAACGGACCGATACTGCGGAACGCTACGTCCGCGAGTGGTTGCGCGCACAAGCCGCTGGCGGGTACGTGACTTATGATCCCGAGACTGAACGCTACAGCCTCTCTCCAGAACAGAGGGCCGTGTTAGCTGATGAGGATAGTCCGGCGTTTATGCTAGGCGGCTTCCAGGGGATGAACACCGTCCTTGCCGACGTGCAAGACGACATCGAAGCGGCATTTCGGACGGGCGATGGTGTGGGATGGCACGAGCATCATCCAGAACTGTTTCCAGCCACGGAGCGGTTCTTCAAACCCGGCTACGCGGCCAGTCTGGTAAGTGAGTGGCTTCCATCACTGGAGGGAGTAGATACAAAGCTGAAAAACGGCGCACGCGTGGCCGACGTCGGCTGTGGCTACGGCGCAACGACGATCCTCATGGCCGAGGGGTATCCGGACTCGACGTTCGTCGGCATCGATTATCACGACCACTCGATAGAGATGGCGCGCGAGCGCGCCAATGAGGCCGGTGTCGGCGACCGCGTTGACTTCGAAGTGGCGACAGCTGAGGAGTACAACGGAACGAAATACGACCTGGTAACCATATTCGACGCCTTCCATGACATGGGTGATCCCGTCAGCGTAGCGGCGCACGTTCGGGAGACGCTCTCCGACGATGGGACGTTGATGTTGATCGAACCGTACGCCAACGATCGAGTCGAGAACAATCTAAATCCGGTTGGGCGAGTATTCTACGGCTTCTCGACGATGTTCTGTACGCCGAACTCGCTCGATCAGGGCGGAAATCCTGCACTCGGTGCACAAGCGGGCGAGGAACGGCTGCGCGAGGTGGTTACCGAAGGTGGTTTCACCCGATTCCGGCGGGCGGCTGAAACACCGTTCAATCTGGTACTCGAAGTCAGGCCGTGATGGTATCCCCGCCTTCTGAACGAGCGGTCGGGAGAGATCGCCCAAAACCTCGCTCAGTACCCGATCGGTGCGAATGCGAACTCATCGCGACTCCCGAAAATGGCTGCTCGCGAGGTCAACAGATCCGGGAACAGATATCATGACCTTGGCAACGGTACCACGTTACAACAGTAACCAATCGGGAAAGAGGCGGGGTAACGCGGTGGTGAGTGGAGCGAGTATGGCCGGGCTACTCGCAGCTCGCATTTTAGCTGATAGATTTAGCGAAGTCACGATCATCGAACGAGATCAACTGCCCACCGAGCCCGTTGTACGCCGAGGAGTACCCCAAGGCGCGCATCCTCACGCACTACTCGAAGCCGGGCGGGCAACGCTGGAAGACCTGTTCCCCGGGTACGGCGAGGATCTCGTCTCGGCCGGAGGCGTCGCCGTCGATTTCGCCAGCGACGTGAATTTCTACAGTGAAGGTGACTTCCTCGCTCACGGACGAACGCCGATGGAGACGTACTCCGCAACCCGACCCTTGATCGAGCAGATTGTCAGACAACGCGTTTCCGATCTCGATGGCGTTCACATTCGCTCGGGTTGCCAGGTCAACGACTATCTCCTTGACGACACGGCGACGACCGTGGAAGGCGTGGTTATCCGTGACGGTGGTGATCGAGCGGAAATCGCCGCCGACCTGGTTGTGGATGCCACCGGGCGGACGAGTCGCACGCCGGCGTGGCTCGAAAACCACGGCTACACGCCGCCGGAGCTAGAGGAGGTGCACATCGACGTGGCCTACAGCACCGCGTTTATCGAGCGACCTACCGACGACCTCCGCACATTTCTCGTTCCACCGTCCGCACCGCACACGCGCGGCGGCATGGCTGCACCTGTAGAAGGAAACCGCTGGGTGGTGAGCGTGCATGGCGTCCACGGTGACCACCCCCCAACGGACTCGGATGGATTCGTCGAATTCGCAGCGAGCCTGCTGACCCCTGAGGTAAAGTATCTCCTCGACGACCATCGACAGGTCTCCTCGGCCATCGAGCAGTATCCGTTTCCGACCAATAGACGGTACCGCTATGCGGACCTTGATCAGTTCCCCGAAGGATTGATCGTCATCGGAGACGCGATTGCGAGCTTCAACCCGATCTACGGACAGGGCATGTCAGTAGCGGCGCTGGAAGCACTCGTGCTTCACCACGCGCTGGCTACGGACAGCACTGAGGGCCTCGCGCTTCGGTTTTTCGATCGCGCCGAAGAGGTGATCGACACGGCGTGGCGGTTGGCGGTAGGCAGTGACTTCGCGTTTCCGCAGACAACCGGCCCAAAACCGCGTGGCACTGACGTCATCCGATGGTATCTTTCCCGGCTGACTCAGAAAGCCCACACCGATAGCACGCTGTCCAGCGCGTTCTTTCGGGTGCTGACGATGGAACAACCACCGTCCACGCTACTACGTCCGGAAAAAATGTGGCACGTGTTCAAACCGACCGGCTGAACTCGCCTGCCATCAGGTAGTGACCGTCACCGGCTAGTGCTTATTCGTGGGCGAGTCACTCTGTTTCAATCCGGTGGATCACCTCGTCATCATAGCTGGATTACCATTCATAGGTCATGCTATATTCTACCCTCCCAACCACGATAATCCTCCACCGGTAGCCAAACCTGCCTGTCGAATCGGGGTGTCCTCGATGAGGCGGAATATTCGGTTCACCACCGACCGTATAGAAGTAGTTCCCTCCCTCTTTCTGTCATCTATTCACCGTCGCCGGAGGATTGGATCTGGCGGTACTACAGCGGCCCTGGTGGAGAGACTACAAAATAAGGTTGTTACTCGAGCGAAGTCGAGAAGAGGTTCAGTCGCGAACTGAACATCGACGCGTCTTCGCTGAGCGTTTCACTGTCATCGACACTAAGCGCCTGTCCGCGAACGAACAGAACCGTCGTTGGTTCTAACGGGCCGCTGTCGCTCTGATTCCGGACGACGTAGCCGTCGTACTCGTCGGGTTGGGGAATCTCGGGAACGGTCTCTCCCTCGCTGGTCTGAAGCAGTCGCACCGACGTTGCCTGCTCGAGTTGGGAGACGACGTCGAACGTTGCGCCGGCTTCGTAATCGTAGGTGAAGAGCAGGACGCGCGCGTCACCATCTTGCACCATTATTCTCCGCCTCCGTTCTCAGTGGGAGTCTCGTTCGTCGTCTGATTCCCCTCGGCTGCCTGATTGTCTCCCGGGCCGCCACCGTCGCCCAGTGACGTAGTGAGAAGGTTCAGGTCGGAACTCAGCACCGATGCCTCCGGTCCGATCGTTCCGCTGTCGCCGCGGCTGAATCTGTCACCGCGCACGAACAGGAACGTCGTGATCCCTGCTCCCTGGCCGATATCGTACCGGATGACGTGTCCGGTCCATTCGTCGGGTTGGGAGATCTCCGTCACCGGTTCGTCATCGACTTGCAGGATGTCGACCGTCGTTCCTTGCTGAAGCGGGTCAATGACGTCGAAGTTCGCTCCGGGGTAGTAACTGTCCGCGAAGACCGCGACCTGCTCTCGCTGGGCCGCGACCGTTGCCGTGCCGAACGCGCCCGTTCCGAGCGTCAGCGCCCCCGCAGCAAGGGCGCTCTTCGCCACGAACGATCGCCTCGTGTCACCTGTCGTTTCTTGTTCACTCATGCTCCCCTCATTTCGGTATCATGAATCGGCAACCCGCTGCTGCCGCCTCACAATCGCATCTGTGTGCTTATGCCAGAGGTCGCTACCTCGCAGCGAGAGGAGATACGAGCGGGAGGGTTAGATAGGCACCCTCTGGCAATCGAGCATCCACTGACCACCTCACAGCCACTAAATATCGGTCAGTCTTTGCTCCAAGAAGTCCGAATCTATAGATAACGGAGTAGATAGGAACGACACCTTTTGGAACTCCGAATCAGTCAGGAGAATGCTTTTCCGAGCAAGTGAACGACTAGAGGTGGGACAGATTCCAGAACGCACGAGGTCGACAAGCAATAAAACCGCTCGGCCGGTCCGTTACCGCGCGTTTTCGATTTCTTCTAATGCTTCTGGATTCTCAATAGAGGAGAGATCACCAAAGTCTTCGCCGGTGTAAGTTGCCTCAACCGCTCGACGGATGATTTTCCCGGATTGAGTCTTGGGAAATTCGTCAACGAACAGTACTTCCCGGGGACGGAACGGTTTGCCGTGTGCTTCGCCGACGAGTTCACGGATTTCTTCCCGGAGTTCGTCGCTTTCTTTGATACCGCCCTCAACAACGACATAGAGGACGACAGCAGTACCGGTGGTGTCATCGGGGACGCCGACAGCAGCTGCCTGGTTGACGACCTCATGTTCTATGGCAGCACCTTCGACTTCCGCAGGACCGACTTTCCGGCCAGCTACGTTCAGCGCATCGTCAGCCCGACCATGGAGGAACCAAAATCCATCTTCATCCTTTTGAGCCCAGTCGCCGTGATCCCACAAGTCATCCCACGTGCTCCAATACTCGTCGAGGTAACGTTCATCGCCACTCCACAGCGACTTGGTCATCGACGGACACGAATCTCGAGCCACCAAGTATCCACGCTTGTTATCCTCTTTGACGGAGTTCCCCTCGCTATCGACGATGTCAATGTCCATTCCGAGACCGGGACCACCGAGCGTGCAGGGTTTAAGGGACTGAATGGGCATCGGCATGAGGAAACAGCCGCATATTTCGGTACCACCGGAGATGTTAATGATGGGCGTCTCACCGTTTCCGACGTTCTCGTAGAACCACTGCCACGATTCGGGGTCCCACGGCTCACCAGTTGAGCCTAACAGTCTGAGACTGGAGAGGTCGTGTCCCTCGAGCCACTCATCGCCTTGCTTGCGGAGCGCCCGGATGGCAGTGGGGGAGATGCCGAACTGGGTGAGTTTATGCCGGTCGATCATCTCCCAAAAGCGGTCGGGGTCAGGGTAGTCCGGAGCACCCTCGTACATGAAAACGGTGCCACCGAACGTGTGGTTGCCGATGAGCGTCCACGGCCCCATCATCCAGCCGATGTCGCTGACCCAGAAAAAGCGATCGCCGGGTTTGAGGTCGAACCCGAAGTGTAGTTCTTTCGCACACTGTATCTGGGCACCGGCATGGGTATGGACGATACCCTTGGGCTTGCCCGTCGTGCCCGACGAGTACAGCAACATCGACTCCTGATCACTGGGCAGTTCTTTGGTGTCATACTCGTCGCTTTGCGATTCGACGGCGTCGACCCACCACTCATCGCGACCCTCAGTCATCGGTGCGGTGACGTCGCCGCTCTCCTCGCTGGCCCCCAGCCGCTCGTAGACAATGACGGATTCGACGTTTGTGTCGGCCTCCTCGATCGCCTTGTCGGCAGTCCCTTTGAGCGTCACCGGATCACCGCGGCGGCGGAAACCGTCACCGGTAAACAGCACTGAACACGCTGGATCCTCGAGGCGGGTCGCAGTCGCGTCGACACCGAAGCCTGAAAAAATCGGAACGGCAACCGCTCCGATCTTGAAGCAGCCGTAGAGAATCGAGATGACTTCCGGCACCATCGGCATGTAGAGCCCGACGGTGTCGCCCGTTTCGACGCCGCGCTCCGCCAACGCGTTCGCCACCTGATTGGCCTGCCGATGAAGTTCGTGGAAGGTGACTTCCCGGATCTCGCCGTCTTCACCCTCCCAGATGCAGGCGACCTTGTTCCGACGCTCGTTATCAATTGCGGCATGGCGGTCAAGGGCGTTGTGCGCGATGTTGATGGTTCCTTCGGGGAACCAATCGGTGAACTGTGGGCCCGCTGTATCGTCTCGAACTTTGGCATACTCCTCGTAAAACTCGATATCGAGGTACTCAACTAACTCGTCCCAGAACCACTCGACGCCGGACTCCTCGACGCCCTCGATCTCGGTCGTCGTTCGTTCAATAAGCTCATCGTAGTCGGCGATGTCGTACGTCTGCATGAACTCCCAGACGTTCGTCGACTCGACGAACTCCTGACTCGGTTCGTGAACTATCCCGTCAATATCGACCGTCGTATCTGTCATTGGCTGGTGATCGTATGATTATCGGTTGGCTATCGGTACTACTCGTAGGTGTGGGTGTACCCACCATCCCACAGCAGGTCGTTACCGTTGAGGTGGCGAGCGTTTTCCGAGAACCCGAAGGCGAAAAGATTTCCAACTTCGACGGGTTCCATCATCTCCTTCGTTCGGGCCTGACCGAGCATCACGTCCTCGACAACCTCGCGTTCAGTGATGCCGCGACTCTCGGCTGAATCCTCGATCTGGTTCATGACAAGCGGCGTCTTTACGTAGCCGGTGCTAATCGAGAACGAGCGGTTTTCACCCTCGCCTTCGGCGGCGATCGACCGCGTGAGTCCCCGGATCCCGAACTTCATCATGTTATACGCGACCTTATCGCGAGTAACGTAGTGGCCGTGAACCGACGCCATATTCCCAACGACACCGCCGCCGGTCTCCCGCATACGGGGCAGACAGAGCTTCGACAGATAAAGCGGCGCGCGGAGCATCACCTGGTGCATCATATCGTAGGTATCCATCGGGAAGTCCCCGATGGAGTCGATGTGTTGCATCCCCGCTATGTTCGCGAGGAACCGGATATCTCCCAATTGGGCCGCCTCCTCGACGACCGCGTCCATCTCATCGTCGTCGGTGAGGTCACCCGGAAGTGCGTGGATCTCTCCCTCGACAGCTACCTCCTCAGCCTTCTCGAGCGTTCCGTCAAGGCCGGCCTCGTCGACGTCGGTCGCGACAGTTGTGAGTCCGTTTTCGGCCAGTACGATGGCGGTCGCGCGGCCGATCCCCGACGCTGCGCCCGTGACGATAGCGACGTTGTCGGCGGTAAAGCGATCGTCCTCGATCTGCATGATGTCCGACCGCTTCAGCTCGGCCGGCTCCACACTGTCTTCTGACATCGCCCGCAACTACTTCATCTATCAGGATATATCTTATTATATGAATACTGGTAGCTATTCCAGTTTCGAACCATACATTTCAGTAACGGCCATAAAATGCTCCTAGATGGTTTCTTACCGGCTTCTTCAAACTCAACAGTCAGAATTACATATATGTAATTTTATTTTTTGCCAATATTGTATGTCTGGGTATCAATATTCATCCGAGGCCTGTCGTCAAATCTTCAGGAAGACGACGATCAGGTTGATCAACACCATCGCGACGAACCCGACCAACCAAAGTGGTATTTCCATCCGGTATCACCTCCTTAGAGATCGAACACTGGCTCGAGTTTGTCCGGCATATTTTCGCCACTGGCTCCAGTGGTGACGAGCGATACACCGACTGTCACGACGACCGCAGCGACGATCGCGATGAAGTAGAAGTCCATCCCGATCGGGAATTCGAATCCAATCTGAGTCGCGATCAGTAGCACGACGTTCAGGAGGACCGCCGTCAACAGGCCGGCGATGACCCCCTCGCGGCTGCAATCCTTCCAGAGAAGGCCGATCACGATGGCGGGAAACGTCCCGCTGACGAAGGTACCCCAACCGAAGGTACCGAGGATCGCCACGAGGTGGCCCCCGTACAGCCCGAATAGGACCGAGATAACGCCGATGACGAGCGTCGTGATACGTCCGACCCACGTTTGTCTATTTTCACTCAAATTCCAGCCGAACATCCGGACGAAGTCGCGAGCGATCACGCCCGAAGCCACCGACAGGAAGAACCCGGCGGTCGACATGATCGCCGCGACGAGTCCCGCGTATATGATCAGTTGAATACCGATGTGGAGCTGTTCAACGAACTGCAACGCGGCGAAGTCAGGGTCGGTCATCGGCTCAACCGTTCCGTCGGCGACCAGGTGCAACGCCGCAAAGCCGATCAGCATCCACAGAAGACTGCCAACGGCATAGGTCACGCCGCTGATGAGGCCCACCGTACGGAGCCCCTCAGGGTTGTCGATTGAGTACATGCGTTGGAGTACCTGCGGCTGGCCGACGACGCCGACTGAAAAGACGATGGGCCAAATGAGCAACAGGCCGGGCGCAGATGCCTTCGCGAGCCCGAACCCGTCCAGCATCTGCGGCGTAAACGTCTTCACGATGTCGCCGTTCGACACCTCGCCGGCCGCCGCGGCAGTCATGGTGACTTCGGTCATCCCGCCGGCGACCTGGAAGAAGCCGACGACCGCACCAGCCGCACCGACGAGCATCACTGCGCCAGTGTACGCCCCGGAAAGCTGTGCGGCCGCCATTCCGCCGAAGGCAATGTAGAGGATAATCGCACCGAAGACAATCCAGACGGCGACCTCCATGTTCACCCCGAGCAGCACGGAGAGGACGTATCCCCCGCCCGCAACCTGGGACGCGAGATAGGAAATGCAGGCGATAAAGAGGATCAACGCGAGCAATCCACGGGCCAGCGGGCTCTCGAACCGTTCATCGACGATGTCAGGCAGCGTGCCGATGTCGGCGGCGTCAGCTATCCCGCGGACGCGCTTGCCGACCATCCAGTACGCCATCGCGAACCCGAGTCCCGCTGCAAAGGTCATGTACAGCGAGGACGTCCCCATCTGGTAAACGAGACCAGGGCCGCCGATGAATCCGAAAGCCGACATTATCCCTGACATACTCGCGAGAGTGATCACCGCCGCACCGAACAGTTTCGTCGCGCCGTAGTACTCGTCGGGGTCGGAAATCAGTCGTTCCGCCCAGAGGCCCACGAGAACCGTCGAGATTACAAATAGGATCACGAACACCGTCTGGACGACCTGTACGCCTTCGAGCCACGCTTCGAGTGCCATATCATTCCACCTCCGCTGCTTCTGTCGTTGATCCGGATGGCGATTCCGCGCTTGGCGTAGCTTCGGCGCCCTCGATTTCCTCGAGTTCGGCGAGGAACTCGTCCCAGGCGCCGTCCGGCAGGTAGTGCTCGCGATAATAGAGACCGTACGCGAGGTTGATGCTCATGAAGCCGCCGATCCAGTACAGCCAGAAGACCGCCGCGAACGACGGGTGCATTCCGGTGACCAAGAACTCGGGGGTCTGTCCCACGAACAATTCGCTGTAGTACTGGGCCAAACCGAACCCGGCCAGCGCCAACACCGTGAACACCCCGAGGGGGTACGCGAGCAATTTCAGACTGATCTCGTGGTCGTGTGCCGCTCCGACGATGAAGTACGGGTGCAGCACGAAAACCGTGACTAGCAACGCCTCGAACCAGTACCCTGCAAAACCCAACAGGAGGGCAGCGAGCCACAGCGCCGCTCCCGCTACCATCAAGTGAGTTACGTAGGGTTCGATGTCGATTTTCCTGTCTAGCATAGCTATCACCGATCGTCGTCTCGGTGCCTGTACGTGAACCGTACGCCGTGTCGTGCTCTGTTTCTGGTCATCAGTCTCCCCGGTCAGTGCCTCAATAATCATTGATAATCCTGGATAGTGGGTAAACGCCCGGGTTTAGTCATAAACCTCGAGTAGCGTCGCCAGCACACCGACTTTACGACAGTTCGACGCCAGACGATATCGGGGTATCCCGGTGGTGAACCCACCCAGTACCCCTGAACCCATCGCACAATCAGGGACTGGGTTCGACTCTCCACCCGGTGATACGATCGGCGAGCGGTGTCGAGGAACACGAGGGAGACGGTTCGCTCCGGACTGAAAATCACGCACCAGTAATCTGAACCGTACGAAAACACCCCGGCAGGGGTTACATGTCAACCCGGCGTTTCTCCACCGTGCTGCGCAATGAGAAACGTATGAGAGATGTCCTGATAGCCGGCGTCGGGGCCACCGATTTCGGCGACCACCCGGATCGAACGGGCCGAGAACTATTTGCCGAGGCCCGATCGCTGGCGTTCGAACGAAGCGCCGTGCCGCCCGGCGAGGTTGACGTCCTCTACTACGGGAACTTCATGGGCGCAACCGCGGAGGGACAGAGTCATCAGGCGCCGCTGGTGGCAGGCGATATCGGCGGAACGAACCTCGAGGCGATGCGTATCGAGAACGCCTGCGCCTCGGGGGGTTACGCGGTCGCCGAGGGCGTCCGGGCGATCCGCAGCGGCGAGGCCGACGTCGCCCTCGTCGGCGGAATGGAACGGATGACCAACCTCGAGACTGACGCGACGACGGCGTCGCTCGCACGGGCTGCCGACGAACTGTACGAGATCAGCGCCGGGATGACCTTCCCGGGAGCGTACGGCCTTCTTGCGGACGCCTACCTGGACCGCCACGGCGGCACGATCGATGATCTCGCCCGTATCGCTGTCAAGAACCACGCGAACGCGTCGACCAATCCGAAGGCGCAGTACGGAGACGTGATCGACGTCGACGACGTACTCGAGGCGCCGCGGGTCGCCTCACCGCTGGGGTTGTACGACGCCTGTCCGATCACCGACGGGGCCGGCGCCGCCGTACTCGTTTCGCCGGAGTACGCCGAATCAGCCGGACTCGAGCCGGAGGTCGCGATCACTGGTTCAGGCCGCGGGACCGATGCGCTGGCACTGCAGGAACGTGACGACCTGACTCGAACGCCCGCCGCCGAGGCCGCGGCCGAAACGGCGTACGAGCAGGCCGCCATCACGTCGGTCGATCTCGACTTCGCAGAGGTTCACGACTGCTTTACCATCGCTGAGGTGCTTGCGCTCGAGGCGCTCGACCTGTACGAGCACGGCGAAGCGATTGATGCGGCCCGCAAGGGCGAGACGACCCGCGACGGTCACGTCCCGGTCAACCTTTCGGGCGGACTGAAGGCGAAGGGCCATCCGGTCGGTGCGACGGGCGTTTCTCAACTGGTCGAGGCGACGAAACTGCTCACGGGCGCCCACCCGAACGCCGACGCAGTACCGGAAGCCTCGACGGCTGTCACCCACAATGCGGGCGGGACGGTCGCGACCGCCGCGGTCCACGTCCTCGAGGAGGTCGGAGCATGAGCGACGACCTTGAGTCCACCGGGATCGGCTACGACGACTGGCTCGACGCTTTGGAGGACGGTAACGGTTTTTACCTGCAGGGGAAGAATACAGCGACGATTCCGCCGGCTCCTGAACGAGAGAGTCTCGATCGCGAGCCACTTCCCGATGAAGGAACGATCGAGGCGGTAAGCACCATCCACGTTCCGCACCCGGCGTTCGCCGACGACGCACCGTACGCGGTCGCGGTGGCATCGTTCGGTCCAGTGCGGCTAACCGGACAGGTACAAGACGTCGATCCGACGACCGTCGAAGGAGGGAGCACGGTCGTGCCGACGGTGGTATCCACCAACGACACCAAAGACGAAGAGAGGTTCATCGGCTTCATTCCAATCGAGTCGAATGAGCCCGAAGACGGAAGCAAGCACGGGAGACCGACTAGATGAGCGTACTCGTGGGAGGGAAGCACCTCAGTGGAACGTTCCGACCGATTTCTTCCCGGAGTTGGCCTCCAAATCTATCTTAACGGGAACCGATTCCGGCATTAGAATCCCCGTTGGTGCCCGAGTCCGCGGGTTTTGCCTCTCGCGTCACGTTGTCGGCCGGCCGGTCAGATGACTCATTCTCGAGGTCCGACTGTGCTTCGATGTCGTTCATTGCGTGAACGACTCGCCGGAGAATCTTCCGCTGGCTCCGGCGGAGATTCTTCGAGGCCCCCATCTTTGAAATGTCGAACTCCTCGGCCAGCCCTTCCAAGCTCGTCTCTCGAGGAGTTGAGAAGTAGCCCTTCTCGACGGCCGCTTCGAGGGTTTCCCTCTCGGTGTCGGTCAGGTCCTGCAGCCCCGACAGCAGCGTATACAGAGAATCGACGTTTTGCAGGATGTCAGAGAACTCATCGATGTGGATCGAGTTGTCGTTTTTCACTGTGAACTCGTTGTTCCGATCGAGCTCCGACAGCGCGTCGTCCGCCTGTTCGTCACGGTCGAAACCGACGTTCCAGAGTTCGCTCCCGTCGCGAATAACGAAGGGACCGGTCACGTACCCATCGTTTTCGAGAATTGTCCGCATAGCGTCGGTTTCGTCGATCCGAGACCGGACGACGGCCGTGTTCCCCTTGCGAGTGAGGAGGTCGTACCCCCGAAACATCTGGTACTCACTCAGCGATTCGAGTCCGTTGCTCAGTTCCTCACGGTTCTGGCCAACGACCATGAGGTGAGTCTCGAGGGTCCGGTCGGCGTGGTTGAAGTCCCAATGTTGTGTATGAAAGGCAACATCGTGCTCCCGCGTCGTCCTGATATACGGACAATCGTACTGGACCATATCCAGTTTGAGGGATTTCATACTATCTATTACCACATAGTGTGCAGCAGTTTTTATATTGTGGATTTTGGATTTAACACCCTTTTTCGAACTAAGGACCGCCACCTTGTCAAAGTAGTATGTATACAGCCCCGATTTCACCCTTCTTTCGACGTAGACACCGGTATTCGTAATGTAGTCATGGCAGCGTATGACTTCAAAACGAGCGGCTTGCAAGTTGTGGCAACGAGACGGTGACTCACTACAACCGTCGTGATATGGATAATCATCAAAGGCACGCCAGTATAGACGTTGTACAGGTTGAACCTGCTTGGGCAATTCAATATATTGAGGGACACGCTCAAATTCGATAGGTTCGAGCACGGGCCCTTTCTACTCCATCCTTAACCAACTCTCTCAGGGTCCGACCCCCAAGACCAGTTACACCGAACGTGCCGAGATGCCCACTTCGAAAATGGCCGTCAGTTTTGGTATACAACGCACCAGCGTGCAGTTACGGACCTACTCGAGAATACCGACGTCGTCGCTGTCGGGCAGGGCAGTTCTGATCCGACGGAGATACTAACTATCTCTTGGAAGTCGAATGGCAAAAGTATCGATGCGAGTTCGGGCGAAACAAGCGGTGCAGTACCAGCGCTCGTTACTCTCGGTAGGCCTCGTGTTCCGGTGACCACTCCTCTCGCGGGAGGTCCTTCCAGAAGTAGTCACCGCGGGGTGGAATTTCGTCGGCAGCTGCGGGATCAACTTCGTAGAGCGCGCCGGAGGCCAGCCCCTCGAGGATCTCGTTCATGGTCGTATTGATGACGGTCACGAGTTTGCCGTTTGCTGCGTTCCCGAGCTGCGAAGCCTGTCCACGGAACTCGAAGAGAACGCTGCCGCGTCCCCGAATTCCGTGGGCGTTCCGGGCGATATTAGCGGTGGTCCCGCCAGGATAGCGGTCCCAAGTGGTATGTCCAAGATCGGTAGTCTCCTGATACGCATGCGCAGAAATCTGGCGCGAGAGGTTTACTGCTTCGTCAGGCGCAGCCTCGTTGCGCGGCCACATCGTCGACGCATTGATCAGTTCGCAGTCCGAATTCCGGTAGGTGAACTGATGATGCCAATCGCAGATAATATCGGCATCAACCTCATCCGCCTTGTCGAGTAACGCCTGCGTCTCAGGAGAGGGATTCTCATTCGGAATCAGATCGGGATCAATGCCGTCAGTCTCGGCGAGGATATCCGAATCGATACCGAAGTAGTGCTGTCGGTTCGGATCGACTGAGCCACACTGATTCTTTCCGAAGTAAGGTCCATCGTGGCAGATGTCTGCCGGTCGTGCGTTCTCTCGCTGAGGTGTCTCATTGTTGTCGGCCGGCGCCCAGCCGTCAGGATTGAGTCGCGGAACGACATGCAACGTTACCTCGTCACGGATCTTCTCGACTTGGTGTCCGCCAGCGGCGAACCGCTGGAGAAGTTGGAGGACTGCCTCCGTCGTGTGTTGTTCGTCACCGTGCTGTTGAGTCACGTAGACGACATCGGTGTCGCCGCCGTCAACCCGAACGTAGGGTACGTCTCGTCCTTCCCACGTCTCGCCAATCGAATCATACTCGAGATTGCTCTTTCTGTCGAGTTTATCGAGAGTGTTGTAGAGGTCTGCGTTACTCGTGAATGCGTTGTAGTTAATGTTCGCCGTTTCCGGAGGGAACGGGCCGCCCGGTTTGATGAAGTCATCTGTACAGTCGTCGGCACTGACGGTGCCGATGCCGAGTGTTCCGACTCCTGCGATTCCACCGAGGGTTCTGAGGATGGTTCGTCGACGCATTCCAAATAGCCATGCAACATTACCATTGATAAATCTTTCCTGCTTATATATACACTATTTATTATATTCAGACGATATTACACTATCCAGTAAAGCGTGTTTGAGAAGTGAGCAGGCCGTAATGAGCGGTGGTCATGTCACTCATATACCGACGTACGCTCGATTCGAATCGTAGATTGGGTCGTTAGACAATGATAGATAGCCATTGGGGACGGTCACGACGGATACCCCAATCTCGCGGAGGAACGACGTTTCAGGTCGTCCCAAGCATCGATTCGTTGACTCTACTCGCTCGTCGGTATTCGAATACGCCTATGACCTCGCATCGGCCTCGTTGAAGTCTCTAATCCTCTTCCGTCGATCCTCGGGGTCGTCGACGCCGCCTCGTGCAGTGCCGATACTACTCAGTCCTCGACTTCGGCCGCCTCGGCGACCCGATGATCGGGGACGGCCTCGGCGGCTAGCCGGCGATTCGCCGTCTGCACGTTCGTCGTCATCCTCCAAACCGTTCGCGCTGAGCCTCGGTCGATCAGCAGATGTCGGCGACCGTGGACCCGTGCCATCTGCCGGGACGGCGCCGACAAGCTGACGAACTCGAGTATCAAAGTCGACTGGAGGACTTGCTGCGGTTGCGCGCCGCTGACCCGCTGAAACACCGTATGGTCTGTGGCTTCGCGGGAGAAGGCGGACGAGTTTCGCTTCGCAGCCCGTTTCCGCGGAGAGTTCGAAAGGTGCGTAGGAAGGCTTTACTTCAACCCTAATCTCGACGACTACCTCATCCAGGTCGGTTCCTTCGGGTGCGGTCACGAGTACAACGACTCGATCACCGATGATCGGCGATATTTATTCACTTGGTACTATAAGTACGCTCCAAAGTTCGATCGGACGTCGAGATTCCGAATCTCGGCATCGAACAGCCATCGGGACGACCGACGCGTCGCTACGAGGGTAACGGCGCAGAGCAACCCCGGAGAACCCTACTCTTTAGGACGGGTGAGGAAAAGAAATGACCGACTGGCGTGTGAACACACGAGACACAGGACACGAAAACGGGGAGGACATGTCGAAGCACTACATCACAACGGAGGAGCATCTGCCCGACGAGGAACTGGCAGAGACGACGCTTCAGATCACCGATGCCGAGACGAAGCGAATCTTCGAGGCGCGAGTCCGGATTGCCCGCGAACCCGACGAGCTGACCGACCCGCGGCCGCTGCGGGTCGTCACTGGACCGCACGAGAACGTTAGCGAGGAACGGTACGTCGAACTAATCGACGAGATTGACGAGGGAGAGATAGACGACGACCTCCTACATCGGCTCACGACCGAGCAGGAATCAGCATCGAACATCGTCAATACGCGGTCGGACGACCTCAAGGTGATTCTGCGCTATCTCGTCGAATCGGGCCAGTACGAATCGACCGCTGAGGCGCTCCGAGAGATCGCGTTCCAGCACCTCGCGGAGAATCGGCCCGCGCTGCTAGAAACGTACGAGGACGTTCGGACCGAGTTCGAAGCCGACCCGCTCCGTCGCGCCCTCACGGACGGGGAGTAGCCATGTTTGCCGACTCGTTCCGCACGTACCTCCACTTCCTCGAGGACGAAAACGACTGCATCAGGATCTCGGAGCCGACATCGTGGGATCTCGAGGCGAGTGCGGTCACGACCCTCGCCAACCGAACCGATGGCGAGGTACCGATCTTCGAGTCGATCAAGGAGGACACGATCGGCGCGGCGCTCGTCGGCGACCCGTACCGTGGTCCGCAGTACCGACCATGGGACCACCTCGCACGTTCGTTCGGGTTGCCGGCCGGGCTTTCCGGGACGGCGTACTACGAGAGGGTCGTGGAGCGGCTTCGGTCGCCTCGAGAGCCGCGGGTCGTCGATCGGGGTACAGCCCCGTGCAAGGAGGTCGTCCACACCGGGACGGACGTCGACCTCCTGTCGATTCCCTGGCCGTACATCCACCAGGGCGACGGGGGACGGTACTCGAACCTCCACACCGTCGTTGCGCCGGATCCGGAGACACGGTGGGGACACTGGTCGAGCCACCGGATGATGATCCACGACGACGCCCTCGCCAGTTTGCTGTTCTTGGCGGGCGAACAGGCGCCGAACCGTTACTACTACGAGTACGAACCGGGCGACGAGCCGATGCCCGTAGCCGTTGTTCTCGGCGCTGAACCGGCCGTTCAGTGCAGCACGGAGATGTGGATTCCGACAGGTCGGAGCGAGGCCGCCTTCGCAGGCGGTCTGAAAGACAGCCCCGTTAACCTAGTCCCCTGTGAGACGAGCGATCTGTTCGTCCCGGCGACGGCGGAACTGGTCGTCGAGGGACGGGTGCTTCCGAACGAGCGACTCGACGAGGGGCCGTTCGGCGACTACTTCGGGTACATGAACGGTCCACGGCGGTCCATGCCCGTACTCGCGGTCGACGCGATTACCCACCGGTCCGAGCCGCGGGTACCGTTCTGTGTCGAGGGAACCGGCGTCGGCTACGGGCAGAACTCGAGCAGCACGCTTCAGACGGCTGCGGCCGGCCCCGACGCGACCCTCGGGTTACGGGCGGCCGGCTTCGACGTCGAGCTGGCCGTCCCGTGGCGGTTTACCTCCCGGACCGTCTGGATCATCGCGACGGACCGCCCGTATCCGGGTTACCTCCACGAACTAGCGAACTTCATCTTCACCACTTGGGGGATGCTCCACATCGATTTCTTCGTGTTCGTCGACCCCGACGTCGACCCGCTCGACCCGCGGGCCGTACTGACCGCGATCGCGCTCGAGGCCGACCCGGACGCGGACTTCCACCAGTTCGGCGTCGAACGGATGCCGAAGGTACCGCTCAACATCTACCAGACCCCCGACGAGAAGGGCAGTGCTGACGTCGGTACCTCGAAAGCAAAGACCGCGAAAGCGTACATCGACGCGACCGCCGATCGGCCGGCCGCGGACGGATCCGAGGACGAACGGCTGCGAACGCGAGCACAGGAACTCCTCGTCGACGCGGGGCTCTCGCCGGAGCCGTTCGATCTCCTCGGAGAAGGAGGTGGTGAGTCCGGATGATCTCGTTCGCGCAATACCTCCAAGGGCTGGCGGGTAACGGGGATCTGGTGACCCTCGAGGAGCCCATCGACGTTCCCTTGGACGTGGTCGCGGCCGAGGCGCTCCGCGCGAGCGGACCGGCGCTCCGGTACGACCGAACCGACGGCGTCGACCTCGCCAGCGGGACGTTGGCCGGTCCGGACCAGATGCAGCGTCGGAAGTCGCGGCCGTGGTCGCGGCTGGCGCTGGGCCTCGGACTGGATCCGGAGGCGTCGTTCGTCTCCGTACTCGAGACGATTACGAGTCTCGGTCCATCCGCCGGCGAAGCAGAGCCGACGTACGCCAGGCAGGCGGCGTCGCGCACCGTCGATAGTGTACAGAAGTTGCACCTGCCGCAAGGCACCGACGATGTCTGGCCTTCGCTGACGCTAGGTGTCGCCTCGGTATCGACGGACGAGGGGTCACACTGGGCTCCGATTCACGGCTCCGTCATCGGCGACGACAAACTTCGCGTACGCACGCCGGCCGCGCTGTCGTCGTTGCTAGCCGACGACGGGACGCTCTCCATCGCGCTCGGCGTGCCGGCGGCGGCCGTGGCGGCCGCCTACCTGCTCGCTGTGACGGAAGGTATCGAGGTACCGGTACAGGACTGCGGCGTCGCGGACGATGTTCCGCTGGTCCCGACGAACGGCGGCCTCGTCCCGAGCGCGACGGAACTAATCGTCGAGACGACGGTCGCGGACCGACACCCCGACTTCCAGTCCGACCGGCGTGAGGCGTGGGAACACGGCGTCTCGAGTACGCCGCTTTCCCTCTCCGTCGAGCGAGTGATCGCGACCGACGATCCGGTGATCCCATTCTCGCCCGTCGGACGGCCGCTCGCGGACGACCTACAGCTCACTGGGCTGGCGACGGCGGCGACGCTATACCGACGCGTCAACGACTACTGGGGAATCTCGCCCGTCGAGTGGGTTCTGTTGCCGGCAGAGGCCGAACTCGGCATCTGTTTTGTCGCTACGGACGTCCTTTACGCCGGCTTCGAGTGGCAGCTCGCTAACCTCCTCTTCGCCTTCTCGTCGCTTTTCGACACCGTCGTCATCGTTGACGAAGATGTCTCGCCGCGGGAACTCGGGCGCGTCCTCGGCGATATCTGGGTGAAAGCACATCCCTCTCGAGATTGGATATTCAGCGAATCGTCCGCACCGGCGGCGAAACGTCCCCGGTATCGCAAGGACGGGACGACCGGCGCTCGGCTGTACGTGAACGCGGCTTGGGATCCTCGCTGGGAGGATTCGTACATCGCCCCGCGGGTCTCGTTCGAGCAGTCGTTTCCGACGTCCGTTCGCGACGCCGCTCGGGAAGTGTGGAACGACCGTCACGACGCAGCGTCCGTCGACCGCGACCGGAGCGGATTTTGAACACGTTCGGTATCTTACTAGATGTAAACACTACCGTTTACGCAATACGACGTAGGGACAACCCACCTACCGTTCCTAGTTGTATATATTATCAGTGTGTTTTTAGCGAGTAATTTTCCAGTTCGTTTATATATGGGAACGAAATCCGAGGCCGTGTATGGTATCCAGCCACAACCTGTCCGACTACGAGACTGAACGGGAGGAGTTCTCGTGGGACGACATTTACGCAGAAGCCGACTGGGACGCACCGGGGGAACTAAACATCGCACACGAAGTCGCCGACCGACACGCTACCGACCGCGAGAAGGTCGCGCTTTACCAGGTCGATACCGACGGGGAACTCACGAAACTGACCTTCTGGGAACTGGCCGATCGCTCGAGTCAGTTCGCGAACGTGCTCGAAGAACTGGGTGTCGAGCAGGGCGATCGGGTATTCTCGTATATGCCGCGGATCCCAGAACACTACGTCGCCTTGGTCGGGACGCTCAAGCGGGGCGCCGTTTGGGGAAGCGTCAATGAGCGGTTCGGCCCGGACGGGATCTCCTACCGCCTTGACGACTGCGACGCGAAAGTCGTCGTCACTACGACCGACAACCGCGACACCGTCGAAGACGCACTCGAGGACGCGCCGTCGGTCGAGCACGTCATCACCGTCGACCGCGGTGGCGGGGCGCCCACCGATGACGTCTCGTTCAACGTGGCGCTCGACGGCGCGAGTACGGCGTACGACGCCGCCGAGACTGATGGCGAGGACGACGCACTGTTGTACTACACGTCGGGGACGACCGGACTGGCGAAAGGCGTCCTGCACAAGCACCGCTGGGTGGCCGGCGTGGCGGCGACCCAGAAGTACGCCGTCGACCTCCAGCCGGGCGACCTCTACTGGAGCACTGGCGACCTGGGATGGTTGACGGGCGCGATCAACACGCTCGGCGCCTGGTTCTGGGGGGCCTCGCTGTTCACCTACGAGGACGAGTTCGACCCGGAGGAGTGGGCCGACTTACTCGACGAGTACCCCATCAACGTCCTGTTCTCGGTCCCGACGGCCTACCGAATGCTCCGGGAAAAAGAGGACGTACTGGAGGGCGTCGACCTCGACCTGCGACACGCGCTGTCTATCGGCGAGCCGCTCAGCGCCGGCGTCGTCGAGTGGGGCGAGGACGTGCTCGGCGTCACCATCCTCGACACGTACGGCCAGACGGAGACGGGCAACATGATCATCAACAACTACCCGACCATGGAGGTCCGGCCCGGCTCGATGGGCAAGCCACTCCCCGGAATCGAGGCCGACATCATCGACTCCGAAACGGGCGAAGTACTCGAACCCGGCGAAACCGGCGAAATCGCCCAGCGCGGGGACTACCCCTGCTTCTTCGCCGAGTACTGGAACAAGCCCGAGAAGACCGCGTCATGTTTCGTCGACGGTCCTGACGGCGAGTGGTACCTCTCCGGTGACCTCGCGCACAAAGACGAGGACGGCTACTTCTGGTTCGAGGGACGGGCGGACGACGTCATCCTCTCCTCTGGCTACCGGATCGGCCCGTTCGAGGTCGAGAGTTCGCTGGGCGAGCACGAGGCGGTCGCCGAGGCCGCCGTCGTGCCCAAGCCGCACTCGGAACGGGGCAACATCGTGAAAGCCTACATCGTCCCCAGCGAGGGCACAACGCCGTCCGAGGAGCTCAAGGAGGACATCAGGAACCACGTTCGCGACGAATTGTCGGCCCACGAGTACCCCCGCGAAATCGAGTTTCGCGACGAGCTGCCGAAGACGGTTACCGGAAAGATCCGACGGACGGAGCTCCAGGACGAGGCGGAAGCGGAGACCGAGGCGTCGCCGTAAACGACCGTCTTTCGAAATAAACGATCTGCAAATACCTGTTCGACACACTACACGATGAATTTCGAGTCTACGGACGAACGCGCGATGATCCGGTCGACCGCGGAATCGGTCGCGGCCGAGTACGGACCGGAGTACTGGCGAGAAAAAGAGGAGAACGGCGAGTTCGCCCAAGAGTTCTGGGACGAACTGGCGGAGGCCGGTTTCCACGGGCTGCTGGTCCCGGAGGAGTACGCTGGCGCTGGCATGGGGATGCAAGAGATGGGGTTGGTGATGGAGACGCTCTGTGCCGAGGGCTGTGGCATGGCCGGCACCTGGTATCTGGTGCTCACCGCAGGTATGGCCGCCGTCGGCATCCGTGAGAACGGCACCGAGGCCCAGAAGGAGACCTACCTCCCCGACATCGCGAACGGCGAGCGGAATTTCTCCATCGGAATCACCGAACCGGAGGCGGGGACGAACACGCTGAACGTTGCGACGCGCGCCGAGAAAGAGGGTGACGAGTACGTCCTCAACGGACAGAAGGCGTGGATCACGTTCGCCGATCGGGCGGACAACATGATCATCGTCACGCGGACGACCCCTCTAGAGGAGGTCGACCGCGGCACCGACGGCATCAGCCTGTTCATCGTCGACATGGACGACCCTGGCATCGACGTCGCGCCGATCCCCAAACACGGCATCAACTACTCGAAGTCCTGTGAGGTTTTCCTCGAGGACGTTCGAGTCCCCGAAGAGAACCTGCTGGGCGAGGAAGACGAGGGCTGGTGGGTGCTCGTCGATATGTTGAATCCCGAGCGTATCGGCTTCGCCGCGGCCGGGACGGGGATCGGAAAACTGGCCGCTGACACCGCTGTCGAGTACGCCAACGATCGTGAAGTGTTCGGTGCCCCGATCGGGAGCCATCAGGCCGTCTCGTTCCCCATTACGCAGGCCTACGCGCGGATGGAGACGGCCGCGTTGATGCGCGAGAAGGCCGCGTGGCTCTACGATCACGACGAGGACTGCGGCTACGAGACCAACATCGCGAAGGCGACGGCCGTCAGCGCCGGTATCGAGGCGGTCAAGCAGTCGATGCAGGCCTTCGGCGGCTGGGGCTACGCCACGGAGTACGACGTCGAGCGCTGGTGGCGCGAGATCAACCTCACTCGACTGGCGCCGGTCTCCCAACAGATGGCGTATAATCACATCAGCCAGCAGCTCGGTTTCCCGAAGTCCTACTGACCATGTTCGAGAAAGTGCTCGTCGCAAACCGCGGCGAAATCGCAGTCCGCGTGATGGCAGCGTGTGAGGAACTGGGCATCGAGACAGTGGCTGTCTACAGCGACGCCGACCGCGACGCCGGCCACGTCGAGTACGCCGACGAGGCGTACAACGTCGGCCCGGCACCGGCCAGCGAGTCGTACCTCGACCAGAAGGAGATCCTTGACGTCGCCCAGCGTGCGGACGCCGACGCGATCCACCCCGGCTACGGCTTCCTCGCGGAGAACGCCGAGTTCGCCGCACGGGTCGAGACCGCCGACGGGATCACCTGGGTCGGTCCGCCCAGCGGCGCCATGGAGACGCTCGGCGAGAAGACGAAGGCCCGATCCGTCATGCAGGAGGCCGGCGTCTCGGTCGTCCCAGGGACCACCGATCCCGTCGAGGATCCCGCGGAAGTGCGCGAATTGGGCGAGGAGTTCGGTTATCCGATCGCCATCAAGGCCGAAGGTGGCGGTGGCGGTCGCGGCATGAAGATCGTCCGGAGCGAGGCCGAAGTCGAGGACGCACTGGCGAGCGCCAAGCGCGAGGGCGAGGCGTACTTCGACAACGACTCCGTGTACGTCGAGAAATACCTCGGAGCTCCGAAACACATCGAGGTGCAGGTGCTGGCGGACGAGCACGGCAACGTTCGCCACCTCGGCGAACGTGACTGCTCACTGCAGCGGCGCCACCAGAAGGTCATCGAGGAAGCACCCAGTCCGGCGCTGGATGCCGAGTTGCGTGCAGAGATCGGCGAGGCTGCCCGCCGGGGTGTCCGCGAGGCCGGCTACACGAACGCCGGGACCGTGGAATTCCTCGTCGAAGATGGGGAGTTCTACTTTATGGAGGTTAACACCCGCATCCAGGTCGAACACACCGTCACCGAGGAGGTGACCGGGATCGACATCGTGCGCTGGCAGCTTCGGGTCGCCGCGGGCGAGGAACTGGACTTCGCTCAGGACGACGTAGAAATCGGCGGCCACGCCGTCGAGTACCGGATCAACGCCGAGAACCCGGCTGAGGACTTCGCACCGACGCCGGGACCGCTGACGACGTACGCTCCCCCGAGCAGTATCGGCGTCCGCCTCGACCATGCGGTCGCGCAGGGCGACGAAATCGGCGGGGACTACGACTCGATGATCGCGAAACTGATCGTCGCGGGCGAGGACCGCGAACACTGTCTGGATCGGTCGAGACGCGCCCTCGACCACTTCACCGTCGAGGGAGTTCATACCACGATCCCGTTTCACCGGTTGATGCTCGAGGACGAGACGTTCATCACCGGCGACCACACCACGAAGTATCTCGATCAGGAACTCGACGACCGGACCCTCGACGCAGCTGTCGACCGCTGGGGGACCGACGAGGTCGGTGGCGACACACCGTCGGCATCGACCGACGAGATTACCGTCGAGGTCGACGGGAAGCGCTTCGACGTCGTCGTCGAGGACGGTCTCCCGCGCGCCCGGCGCAGTGGCGACGCCGGCGAGGGATCCAGCGCCGGAAGTTCCGGCGGTGGGTCGGCCGGGAGCGCCGCGGTGGACGTGTCCACATCGGGTACGATCACCGCCGAGATGCAAGGGACCGTCCTGTCAGTGGCGGTTGAGCCCGGCGACGAGGTCGCGGCAGGCGACGTCGTCTGCGTGCTGGAAGCGATGAAGATGGAAAACGACGTGGTGGCGTCTACCGGGGGGACCGTCGCGTCGGTACCGGTCGCGGAGGGCGACTCCGTGGATATGGGCGACACATTGGTCGTCCTGGAGGAGTGAGCATGCGAATCAGAATCTCGGACGATACGACCGAATCGGAAGCAGCGGCGATCGCGGAGGCATTGGCGACACACTTCGAGGAGGACGTGATCCTCGTCGTCGACAGCGGCGACGAAGTCGGCAGCGCCACCTACGACGGCGACGAGCGCGACGCGACCGCAGAGACAGTTGACGACGATCTCGGCCCGACCGAACGCGAGGAGACGCTCCTCGAGGAAATCGAGGAGATTCTCGAAGGCGGTCCCGAGAAGTACAAAGCGCAGCTGCCCGAGGAGGGCAAACTCTTCGTTCGCGACCGGATCGACCTGTGGTTCGGCGACGACTTCCTGTTCGAGGACGGCAAGTTCGCGGAGTTCGACGCCGACGACCGGCTCCCGGCTGACGGGCTCATCACCGGAGCCGCGGAGTTCGAAGGCCGTGACCTGCACTTTATGGCTAACGACTACACGGTCAAACGCGGCAGCATGGCCGCGAAGGGTGTCGAGAAGTTCCTCCGGATGCAACAGCGGGCCTTGAAGACGGGACGTCCCGTCCTCTACCTGATGGACTCCTCGGGCGGCCGGATCGATCAGCAGACCGGCTTCTTTGCCAACCGCGAGGGCATCGGGAAGTACTACTACAACCACTCGATGCTCTCGGGCAGGGTTCCGCAGATCTGCGTGTTGTACGGTCCCTGTATCGCCGGCGCGGCCTACACCCCCGTGTTCGCGGATTTCACGGTCATGGTCCGGGACATGAGTGCGATGGCCATCGCGTCCCCCCGGATGGTCGAGATGGTCACCGGCGAAGAGATCAGCCTCGAAGAGCTGGGCGGCCCCGACGTGCACGCCCGACATTCCGGGAGCGCGGACCTCGTCGCCGATGACGAGGAAGAGGCGCGGGAACTCGTCGCCAAACTAATCGGCTATCTGCCCGACAACGCCGACGAGGACCCGCCACGGACCAGCGGCACGGAACCGAAGTTCTCGCCAGCAGGGATCGATGCCATTGTTCCCCAAGAACCGAACAAGGGCTACGACATGTTCGACGTGATCGACCGGGTAGTCGACGCCGGGTCGACGCTCGAACTGCGGCCCGAGTACGGCGAGGAGATAATCACGTCGTTCGCCCGGATCGACGGCCGGCCGGTCGGGATCGTCGCCAACCAACCCAACCACCGAGCCGGTGCTATTTTCCCCGATGCAGCGGAGAAAGCGGCCCAGTTCATCTGGACCTGCGATGCCTACAACATCCCGCTACTGTATCTCTGTGACACGCCCGGGTTCATGGCCGGTTCCGGCGTCGAGAAAGAAGGCATCCTCGAGCAGGGCAAGAAGATGATCTACGCCACGTCCTCGGCGACGGTTCCCAAGCAGTCAGTCATCGTCAGGAAGGCCTACGGTGCGGGGATCTACGCGATGTCCGGTCCGGCCTACGATCCGGAATCGACCATTGGTCTTCCAAGCGGCGAGATCGCAATCATGGGGCCGGAGGCGGCGATCAACGCCGTCTACGCCAGAAAGCTCTCCGAGATCGAAGACGAGCAAGAGCGCAAGCAAAAAGAGCAGGAACTGCGCGAGGAGTACCGTGAAGACATCGATATCCACCGAATGGCCAGCGAGGTCGTCATCGACGAGATCGTCCCGCCGAGCAGTCTCCGAGAGGAGTTGACGAACCGCTTCGCGTTCTACGAGACCGTCGAGAAAGATCTGCCGGCCAAGAAACACGGAACGATTCTATGACGGGCAAGCACTACGAGGAGTTCGCGGTCGGCGAGACCATCGACCACGGAAAGCGACGAACGATCAGCGAGCGGGACAACCAGCAGTTCTGTGACATGACGATGAACCAGCAACCGTTACACCTCGATGCCGAGTTCGCGGCCGATACCGAGTTCGGCGAGCGGCTGGTCAACGGACTCTACACGATGAGCCTCGCCGTCGGGCTGACCATTCCGGAGACGACCGACGGCACTATCGTCGCAAACTTGTCCTACGATAACGTTGAGCATCCGAATCCGGTATACCACGGCGACACGATCCGCGTCCAGTCGACCGTCACCGACAAACGAGAGACCAGCGACGGCGAACGCGGGGTCGTCACGATGCACGTCGAGGTGTTCAAGGTCAACGCGGCGGAGGAACCGCTCGTCTGCGAGTTCGACCGCACCGTACTCTCACTGAAACGCGAACACGCCACGTGAGGACACCGTTCCATCGCGGACGAACCGCTCTTCGAACGAGTCTACTCGGCCACACCGACGACTCAGCGCGACCGCTGCTGGATGGGTCGGTCGAAGGAATCGCGGAATTCGCCAAAACCCAATCGGGAACGATCATCCGCCGCACAGTCGAAGCCACCTCCGAGGGCGAGGACCTCGATGACACGAGTAGCATCGAGAATCACGCTGTACTCGACGGGATCGAAACCGTCCGGTAGGGGTTCCTAGACAGCTACTGTCGACCGGCTTCGCGAGCGCGTTCGAGAATGCGTTCGGCCTGCGAGATGAGTGGCGCGTCGATCATCTCCCCGTCGACCTCGAAGACGCCGGCATCGGTTTCGGCGTCGGCCTCGACGACGCGTTCGGCCCACGCGATCTCTTCGTCGCTGGGCGTGAACGCGTCGTTAATGACCGGAACTTGATCAGGGTGGATCGCCATCTTTCCGTCGTACCCGAATTGGACGGCGCGCTTAGTCGATTCGCGGAGTCCGTCCAGGTCCTCGTAATCCGTATAAATAGTGTCAATCGCACCGACACCGGCGGCACTGGCCGCGATCACGGTCCGTTCGCGGGCGTACAACACCTCCATCCCTTCGCTCGTGCGAGTCGCACCGATGTCGGCTGCGAGGTCTTCGGCCCCGAATAGCAGCGCGTCGGTCGCGTCGGCCGCCGCGATATCGTCGGCCCGGAGGACCCCCGACGCGGATTCGATGAGCGACAGCACCGGAAGGTCGACACCGCGTTCCTCGAGCAAGCGGTCGATCCTCTGGACGTCCTCGGCTGCTTCCGCCTTCGGCAGCATCACGCTGTCCGGAGTTGCCCCCTCGAGGACGGCCCCGAGGTCGGTCGCAGCCGAGATACCAATCGGATTCACCCGAACGCAGACCTCGCACTCAGACTCGACGTCGTTGAGTACCTCGCGGACGGCCTCGCGAGCATCTTCCTTGTCGGCCGGAGCGACTGCGTCCTCGAGGTCGAAGACGACGGTGTCGGCGTCAGTCTTGGCTGCTTTCCGCATCAGAGCTGGTTTGTCACCGGGGGCGAAAAGAACGCTTCGACGAACCATACCAGTAGCTGCCACGTATCCCGAGTAAGTGGTGTCGATTCTTATAACGGAGTGAAGGAGTCCGTCGTGAGGTGCCATCCTCCCGAACGACCGTCTCCGTCACTCGAGGGCGAAGTCCGATTCGGACTCGAGCCCGAGATAGTCGGCGGCCGTTCGGGCGAAGAGATCTCGGACGGTCCCCGCGGGGAGGTCTCGAGCGAGGAGTCCCGCTCGTTCGGCGCGGTAAGGGTACGGAATGTTCGGGAAGTCGGAGCCGTACATAATCGACTCCGAGAGGTTGACGAGAGTCTCGTCGGCGATCGTCGACGGATCGAACCCCATCGTCTCCGTCGCCGCGGTCGACATCGCGAACGTCGTGTCGAGATAAACGTTCTCGTGGTCTCGCGCGAGGTCGAGAAAATCCTCGACCTCGTAGGTGCCCATGTGCGCGCAGCAGACGCGAAGCTCCGGATACGAAGCCACCAGTTCCGCGAACGCGTCCGCGCCAACGTACGGGCTATCCTCGAACATCGGTGCCGTGCCGCCGTGGTAGGTGATCGGCCGATCGGCTGCCGCCGCAACCTCGAGGGCCGGCTCGAGTCGCGAGTCCGCGGGGCGACACTCTTGGACCGGACAGTGGATCTTCAGGCCCTTCGCTCCCCCGTCGAAGGCGTCTCGAACGATATCAGCGACGCCGTCGTCGTCGGGATGAACCGTCGCGAACGGGAGTAGCACGTCCGACGCGGCGGCCTGCTCGCGGAGCCATTCGTTCAACCCGCGTGCGATCCCCGGTTTGTGTGCGTACGGGAGTGCGACGTAGGCGGTGACGCCGGCCGCGCGGAGGACGTCCTCGATCTCCGGGCGAGCCGTCGGGTGCGAGAACTCCCAGCCGGTCTCGGTGGTAAGCGAGCGGCGGATCGCGTCGCTGAGTCGCTTCGGGAAGAGGTGCGTATGGGCGTCGATCGCGGGACTGAACGGAGACGATCCATCCTCTGACTGTCGTTCGGTAGCGGACATCTCGATCTCTGCGCTCCTTCGTCTGAGTTATGTACGGGAAGTGGTTTAACTAACGCTCTCAGGACCGCTCTCGATATGTTGGTTACCTCTCATCGCCTCCGTTCTCCTGTTCAACACGACTCGCGTGTTTCTCGAGTTCGGCTGCAAGCGTTCGGGCTTGGTCGGGTGTCAATTGCAGTTCCTCCATGTGTGCCGGAAGGTGGGTTTCGGTCATGTTGTCGAGTTCGAACTGCAGACGGACGCAGTCTGGTGCATCCTTGTCCGTCGTCGCATTCACGACGGCGAACGATTCCGCTTCGAACTCGTGTCCTGCCACGACTGCGTCGACGAGGTCGAGCGTGGTGTACGCGTTCACTTTCATCAGGCGGTCGGTCATTGGTATCTATTTGGAATCCGCGAAGGTACTTAGGCTATCTGAGAGTGACGATCAGAACGCAGACGAAGCGACCCCGATTAAACCGTCAGTCGTCAGACGGGATCGGTGTTCCGTCAGCCCGTGCAGGTGCCGGACTTGCGTCGAGATCGTCGTCTTCGGCGTACGGATACCAGGTTCGCTTCGTGTTGTGCATGTACGGATCCTCGTAGTCCGTCTCCTCGGGTTCGATCAACTCGGCGAGTTCGTCGTCCTCACGGGCGAGAACGAACTCCCGGAAGCTCTCGGTCCTCTCTCGAGCGGCAGCGAAGTTTTCGATAAGGTTCGCGATCGCGCCCGGAACCTCGTCGGCGGGGATGCGTTCGGCGACCCAGGAAGCGAACTGCGGGTTCTCTCCGAGTCCGCCCCCGAGTCCGATGTCGAGCGCTTCGACCGGTTCGCCGTTCTTGCGCGTCTTCATTCCGCGCAGGGAGACGTCGGCGATCTGGGGCTGGGCACAGGACGCCGTACAGCCCGAGAGGTGGATGTGGAAGTCGTCGACACCCACCGGCAGTTCGACGTTCTCCTTCAGCCAGCGCGCGAACCGCACCTGGCGGTTCTTCGTCTCGACGATCGACAGCGAACAGAACTCGGTCCCGGTGCAGGCGATCGACCCGCGCTGGAAGGGATGCGGATCGGGGCTGTACTCCTCGAGGACCGGTTCGTCGAGAAGTTCGTCCAGCCGTTCCTCCGGGACGTCCGTCAGGACGACGTTCTGACGTTGGGTGAGCCGGACCTCGCCCGACCCGTACGTCTCGGCGGCGTCGGCGAGTTCGTAGGCCTCGTCGACGCCGATCCGTCCGACGAGGGCGTTCAGTCCGACGTAGTAGTTTCCGTCGGTCTGTTCGTGAACGCCGACGTGGTCGTGCTTGCCGTCGGCGTCGCCCGCGTTGTACGAGTAGGAGTCGCGGAGATCCTCGCCCGCCGTCTCGAGTTCGAAGTCGACGTACTCCGCCTGGAGCATCTCGCGGATCGTGTCAGGCCCCAACTCGTCGACGAGGAACTTCATGCGCGCGTTATAGCGGTCTTCGCGGTCGCCGTGGTCCCGGAACAGCGCCGAGATGCCGCCGGCGACGTCGACGGCCTGCTCGGGCGTGACGAAGACGTCGATATCGCGCGCGAATCGGGGCTCGTTGCGCGAGAGGCCGCCGCCGACGCGGACGTTATATCCCGTCACCGTCTCGCCGTCGATTTCCTTTTCGGCGGGTTCGAACGAGAGATCGTTGATGTCTCCCTGTCCGCAGCCCTCGTCACACCCGGTCACCGAAACCTTCCACTTGCGCGGGAGGTTCGAGTGCGCCTCGTTCCGCTTGAACGTGTCGTTGAGTTCGGTCGCGAGCGCGCCGGCGTCGACGTGTTCGTGTTTGTCCTTGCCGGCGACCGGACAGCCGACGATGTTTCGCCACGAGTCGCCGCAGGCCTGGACCGTCGACAACCCGACGTCCTCGAGCCGATCGAAGATTTCGGGAACGTCCTCGAGGCGGATCCAGTGCAGTTGAATCGCCTGTCGCGTCGTCACGTCGAGCCAGCCGTTGCCGAATTCGGGGTTCGCGACGGGGCCGCGGGAAAAGTCGTCGGCGATCTCGACGATCCGACGGAACTGGCCCGGCTCGAGGACGCCGCTCGGCGGTCCGATCCGCATCATGAAGTACGATTCCTGGCCGGCTCGCTGGTGGTACAGTCCGTACCACTTGAACCGCTCGAACCACGCGTCTCGTTCGTCGTCGGGGATCGATTCCCATCCTGCGTCGGCGAAGCGCTCGATTTCCGCTCGGATATCCGTCCCGTAGAGTTCGTCCTTCCACTGCTCCACGTCGCTTGGCATTGACGCACCGTATAACGGCTATTCATAAGGCTCTCCGTCCTCCGTCAGTTCTTCCCCCCTCTCGTGGCTACCGGCTATTGTTACCTATATTTATTATACCCGTACCATGAGTATCGTTAGTTTGGCTTTGGCTCGAGAATCGACTGTACGGCGTCAGGATCGTACGGCCGAAATTCGCCGTCGACGATTTGGCCGACTGGTAATCCATCGACCGAATCGCGCGTTCCGCACTCGAGACACTGGCCGACTGCATCCGCAGTGATAATCGGACCGTCGGCGTTTGCGTCGACAAACGTCTCGAGGAGGATCGATGCGGGTTCACATTCACAGAATACACCGCGAGAAAGCATCCAAATGTCGCTCACGCTTACCTGTCGAGCGTCGTTGACGCTGATCCACGCGCCATCGTCCAGCGTTCGAATTGCAACCGTCATATACCCACTTCAGCGGTCAGTAACCTCCGTTCGTCGACCAACACAATGTTTACCGGTGTGGTGACTCTCTGCAGTTCTATTCTCTCTACGACAGGTTAAGGATAATCTGCGATCGTACTGAATCACTCGTAGCAGCTGTCCCTGAACATGAACCGCCCTACTCGAGGTAGTCTACATTGCCGAGCGTCCCCAAAAGGTGTCGATTTTCACATCGATAATAGGGTATAGAGAAAAAGAAATCATCCCACACCATCTTGCGAGCGTTCTGAGGAATGTACACCACCCTGCAAGTGTTTAAATACACCAGAAATGAGGAGTTAGACGTCACTGTATAGTTTAGCACCTCAGGCTATATCTGTCGGTTAAGTGATTGGTGTATTCACTGTGTATTGTAGTAGTGTACAAACTACTCAATACATACCCTGATGCTCGCCTGACTGCCTACCCACGAGTTATAGGAGGGTTTGACCCGCATTTTGAGGGTATAGAACCACTCTTCGATGTGGTTCCGATCGACAGAATTCAGGTGCTTTTCAATCCTGATCGGAAGATGAGATTTAGATAACCGTAACCATCGACGACAAATACAGTATCGGAAAGACCGTGTTTCTCGGTTAATCGATGCAAGAACGCAACAACTAGATCGGTGCTTTATCGTCCGAACATTGTGACATCGAGAATGAATCTCGAGCCCACTATTATTGCAATTCATACCCAATACCATTCGCTGTTAATAATGACGTTTTTCTTATTAATGATGGCCTACGACGGCTTCGCCGTCAGCAGGTCCGAAAGGCTATCAGCCAGCCGATGTACCCAGCGGCGGATTGCTTGATGAGATCGTTTGACGCCGCTCGAGCGATTCTTCGCTTGTGTCTCTCAAAGCGAATATCCGGTCACGTAGAGGCAAACGGCGAACACCCTGACGGGCATCGCCGTCCACTCACGCTTCCAACATTCATCAAATTCCGCCGCGTAATACTCGCTGAGCAGGTCTGCGAGTATCATAGCCAAAATAGCTCTACGACCCGCTCACTTTTCAAACCACGCTAACTAGATGGGACCTCTTTAGAGATAATTTCGCAGCTCGGTGATTTCAGAGTGTGTATTTTAATCGACAACAGTGTGTACATGGGCTCCGTTAGAGCCCATTTGCTAACATTATGCAGTCGTACAGCGCTTTTGGCAAAGACTCTTCATCATTCAGCGCGCGCGATGACTTCGATTTCGACACCGATCTCGATTGGAAGTTGTGATATTTCTACGGCCGCTCGTGCCGGATACGGCTCGTCCATGTACTTGGCGTATACTTCGTTCACCGCCTCGTAGTCGTCCATGTCGGTGACATAGACGTTCGCTTTTAGTATATCGTCGAGAGATGCGTTGGCAGCTTCTAAGATAGCTGAAATATTCTCGATTGTCTGGGCTGTCTGCTCACGAATATCCTCCGATACGACCTCTCCGGTTTCGGGGTTAACCGGACCCTGTCCGGATACGTATATCCGCCCCTCATCCTTGATTCCCTGAGAGTACGGTCCAATTGCACTGGGGTCCTCGTCAGTCACAATCTCTTCCATACTTCAGGTATCTCATAACACACCCGACCGGTCGCCTGGTACTACTCACACCTATCTATCGACGCTTCAGAATCTAGGTTACGTTCGCACTGTTAAAGGCAAATACACGTCGGCCTGTTCGCGTTACCGCTCGGCGAATACGTGCGATCGCACTCGCGACTTTATCAAGTCGGCAAGTCAGAAGTCGATAAACTCGCTCAAGAAACAGGCGAAGCCAGTCACTTAGTGGTCGAAAGCCACGGTCGAGAGATTTTACTGTACGAACGGTTCGGACCAGAAGCAGTTGGCGAGGACCTCTACACTCGGATCAAGGGATTTCCAAGGCGAAATCTCCACTGTTCAGCGGCCAGCAAGGCAATTCTCGCTCACCTCGAACCGGAGCGTCGAGATGATATTCTCGAAGACTACGAATTCATCTCGAGGACGCCGAATACAATCACAGATGAGGAAACCTTGCGAGAAGAGTTTGAGAACGTACGCGCGAAAGCATTTGCTCGCAACGACGAAGAACAGATAGCTGGAGTAACGAGCCGTCGCTGCACCGATAATTCAGGATGAGACAGTGCACGGTGCGATCAGCCTCTCCGCGCCGACGAGTCGAATGCGGGGCGAACGATTTTCGACTACAGTTCCAGAGCGAGTTGTTGATTCCGCTAATGTGATTGAGGTTAATTTACAGATGCCCGAACCAACGGTGGGATCTAATATATAATATCAGTACGAATTAAATTTTCGTTTAACCGTTAAGGGTCTTCCCATTCATGAGGTTGTGTGTCACCCTAAATTTTGACGATGACAAAACTGACTCCCGTAACTGAAACTCACAGGCAATCTCGAACCCGACACATATTACACTAGTACCGTTGTAAATAACACATTAAGCTTTCAACGGAAAAGTGCTAATTCCGGAGCATAGAATTAGAATGCTACAAACGAAACTTGACCACAACAGTATACCCGTGGACTATACGTAGGGGCAACCACGCTGCAGTTCGGGTTGAGATAGATGAAATGCAGAATACTATAGTATATTATATGATGTATATTTTTACAGTTGTACTCTTGTAACGGATCACTGACTGTCCGGTTCCGATTTTATACACAACGAGTGACCGTCGATTCGGTACCTGCATTCGAATATATCGAATACCGCCTGGATCGACTGATCCCCTGCGTCCGAGCTACGAGTGTGCGATATTGAGCTCGAGTTCGTTCGCGGCGCCAAGCAGCAGATTCGGAAGTTCTTCCTCGAAGCGCTCGCCCTTTAGGCGGTGACTCGGACCGGTAACGCTGAGTCCGCCGATGACGTCGCCATCTGGTCCACAGATGGGGACACCCACCGCGTGTGTGCCGCGCAGGGATTCCTCACGGTTGAAGGCGTACCCGCGCTCGCGGACTGTTTCAAGTTCGGCACGAAGCTCATCGGGATCGGTGATCGTGCGCTCCGTCACGGGCTCAAAGGCCATGCGTTCGAACATATCGGACAGTTTTGGCTCGGGAAGTTCCGACAAGATCGCCTTCCCGGCTGACGCTGCGTACAGCGGGATACGGCTCCCGATACCGGGGTCAGTCCGGACCGCGTGTTCGCCGACTGACCGCGCTAAGTACACCGCCTTCCCGTGTTCCTCAACAAAGAACTGTGCTCGTTCGCCGGTCTCCTCGGCGAGCGCCTCAACTTTTTCTCGGACAAGGCCGTACCCCCGATAGCTGTTCCGGGCAGTCACCCCGATCTCAAGGAATTGGAGGCCAACGTGATAGCCGTCTTCGCGCTCAACGACGTACTCGAGGTCCTCGAGCGTCCGCAGGTGCCGATGAATCGTACTCTTCGCATAGTCGAGATCAGCCGCGAGCGCTGACAATGACGCACCCTCTCTATCTGCGATATATTCGACTATGCTGAACATCGTTCGTGCCGTCTGGACTGAATCTGTTGGACCAGCCCTGTTTGGTGTGTCCATGAGGCATGTTAGGATTCGCCACCATTAAAAAGTATTCGACTATGTCGAACAATGGTGTCCGTGCTGTGCGACGTTCAGGGAACCAGTCCAGCGTATAGTACCTATAAACATACCTTTAATTTAGACACGCTCGAGTTGTCCGGTGTGGTATCGCTCTCGTCTGTCGTCGGAGACGACACGGATCTCGTGAGTGAACGGCCGTTCCAGTTACTGTTGCTCATTAATGTTCTCCCACCGCTCGGCACAGCACTCCTCTCGCCGGTGTTGGGTTCGCTCGTTAAGCCGTTAGGTGCGTCGACGGCGAACATCGGGCTGCTGCTGTCCACGTTCACTGCGCCAGCCATCTTCGTCATCCCTGTCGCGGGCGTCGTTTCCGATAGATACGGCCGTCGTCCGGTTCTCATTTTTGGACTGTTGTGGTTCGGCCTTACCGGGACGGCTATCGCACTCGTCTCAACGTTCGAGGCCGCGCTCATGCTCCGGTTCCTCCAGGGCATTGGCTTCGCCGCGCTCACACCCATCATCATCACTAGCCTCGGTGATCTCTATACGGGAACCAAGGAGGCGACTGCGCAGGGGTTGCGGTTCTCCGGATCGGGGCTCTCCCAGACAGTTTTCCCACTCGCCGCTGGCGTCCTCGTCGGGATGGCATGGCAGTATCCGTTCCTCCTATATGCCGTCGCATTCCCCATTGCAGCGATCGTCTACGTCTGGTTCGAGGAGCCAATCGAGCCGACGTCGGACGATGACTCGCCCACGGACTTCCGCGAACAACTCTCGGATCTGTGCACGCTCGTTGCCCATCGACGCGCGTGGTCAATGGTTGTCGCCCGTGGCTCTGCGAACCTCGCGTGGTTCGGTTTTCTCACGTACAACTCTATCCTCATCGTGGACGTGCTCGGCGGCACACCTGCCCAAGCTGGGCTGCTCGCGGCACTTGCCAGTCTCACGTATGCACTCGCGGCGACGCAGGCGGGCCGTATTGCTGATCTGTTCGATGATCGGGTCTACCCGCTCATCGCGTCAAACACATCGATGGGTGTGGGGCTCGCGCTCGTCTTCCTCGCAACGTCGCTGGCTGTAGCCGCCATTGGCGTCGTCCTCATGGGCATCGGCTTTGGGCTCGTGCTCTCGATATACCGCAGCATCATTACGGGCCTCGCACCGTCGGATCTCCGCGGCGGCCTCGTCAGCCTCAGCGAGGGCAGCGGCCGCGCAGCCGCGACGATGACGCCGGTTCTGATGGGAGCCGCTATCGCCGTTACCACATCGCACCTCGGCTTCGCGGTGGCTGTGCGAACTGTGGGTGTAGCGATAGGGCTGCTCAGCGCGGGGACGGGCATTGCGTGCCTGCTTGCGATGAGTACGGCAGCACCGCTTCGTATGGACCGTTGAGGCTGCAACTCCAGAAATTTTGATCGCCTCTCCACGGTGCTCGTCGATCAGCGAGGCCGGCAAGTACGTCAACCTCAGAAGTTCAATTTCGTGATTACTGGTATGCTTGGATACCGGTGAGGTCCTCGCCGAGGATTAGCGTGTGGATGTCATGGGTACCCTCGTAGGTGTAGACGGTTTCCATGTTCGCCATGTGGCGCATCGGTGAGTAGTCTGCGGTAATGCCGTTTCCGCCGAGCATCTCGCGGGCGACCCGAGACTGGTCGCGGGCCATCCGGACGTTGTTGCGCTTGGCCATTGAGACGTGCTGGGGACGCATTCTCCCCTCCTCTTTGAGCTCCGCAAGCCGATGAGCGAGCAGTTGCGCGAGCGTGATCTGGGTGGCCATTTCGGCGAGTTTCTGCTGTTGCATCTGGAAGCCGCCGATAGGCTTCCCAAACTGCTCGCGATCGGTAGCGTAGTCGCGTGCGGTCTCGAAGCAGTCGCGAGCGGCACCGACCGCACCCCACGCGATACCGTATCGTGCCTGCGTAAGACATGACAGCGGCCCCTTCATTCCTGAGACGCCAGGCAGCAGGTTTTCCTTTGGAATGTGTACGTTTTGCAGGCTGATTTCGCCTGTAATCGAAGCTCGCAGCGAGAGTTTCTCCTCAATCTTGTTCGTGGTGACGCCGTCACGGTCGGTCTCCACGAGGAATCCCCGGACAGGATTATCGTCCTCGCTGGTATCTTTTGCCCAGACGACCGCGATATCTGCGATAGGTGAGTTCGTAATCCACGTCTTCGAGCCGTTCAGGACGTATTCGTCACCGTTACGTTCGGCAGTGGTCTCCATTGCGGACGGATTCGAGCCGTGTTCGGGCTCGGTAAGACCGAAACATCCGACTGCCTCGCCAGTGCCGAGCTTCGGTAGCCACTCGTCTTTCTGCTCGTCGCTGCCGTACGCATGGATGGGGTACATCACGAGTGCCCCCTGCACGCTCGCCATTGAGCGCAGTCCGGAGTCGCAGGCCTCCAACTCCTGCATCAGGAGGCCGTAGGCCGTCTCGCTGACGTTCGCCGAACCGTATCCCTCCAAGTTCGGTGCGTAGAACCCCATCTCTCCCATCTTCGGGATGAGATCTCTCGGAAACGTACCGTCTATCCAGTGTTGGCCGATATCGTCGACTTCGCCTTCAACGAACTCGCGAGCGGATTCGACGAGTAACTGCTCCGATTGGGAAAGTGATGCCTCCAGGTCGAAGTAATCGAGCATATGCCAACTTACGTGTCCACCAATAAATAACCAACCTACGCGAGGGGGTTCAGAACCCAGATGTGCCGTCGAGACGGTGCTCCTCAACCACCGCTTCGTCAAGTTCGATGCCGAGGCCAGGCTCTTCTGGTACCTCGATGGATCCGTCCTGAATTAGGGGTTCGTCGCGCTCGAGCAGGTCGTCCCACCACTCGACTTCCAGCGCGTGGTACTCCAGCAGGTCAAAGTTCGGAACGGCAGCACCGAGGTGGACGCATGCCATCGTTCCAACGGGGCTGCAGACGTTGTGCGGGGACATCGGGATGTAGTTCTCTTCTGCACGGTCTGCAACCCGCATCGTCTCCGTGAGTCCGCCGACTGTCGTCGGGTCTGGGGTGATAACATCGACGCCGTGTTCGTAGATAAGTTCGGAGAGTTCGAATACGCGGAATCGGTTCTCACCGGTCGCAACCGGCGTCCGTGTGGCCTGTGTGACTTCCTTCTGAGCATCCATATTCTCCGGCGGCACGAGGTCCTCGAGCCACATCAGGTCGAACTCCTCGAGCTCGTAGGCTAGTCGCTTGGCGCTCTCGACGGAGTAATCCCAGTGGCAGTCGAACGCTAGGTCTACGTCGTAGCCGATCTCCTCACGGACCGCTGCCACTATTTCTCGCTTCTCCCGGACGGCAGCGTTCGTAAGGCGGCCGTTGTACGGGTCGTTGGCGTTGTCCGCGGGCAGGTCGAGGTCGAATTTGAGCGCGTCGAAGCCCATATCGGTGACGCGCGCAGCCTCCGCGGCGTACGCCTCCGGCGTGTACGCTTCGGTATCCGCGTAGTCGGTCGCGCCGTCCTCGACGGCGTACGCCTCGCCGGCGTGGCAGTCGCAGTAGAGCCGGACTTCGTCACGGTACTTCGAACCAAGCAACTGGTACACCGGGAGGCCGAGAATTTTCCCGGCAGCGTCCAGCAAGGCGACCTCGATTCCCGAGGCTGCGGTAACAACCTTTCCGGTGGTACCGCCGTGGCCGGACATCTCCTGGAAGATATACCGAACAAGGCGCTCCACGTCAAGCGGGTTCTCGCCGACGAGAAACCGGTTGGTATACTCTACGAGTTCGGGGATTCCACCACCCCGATAGGACTCGCCGATACCAGTGACGCCGGCATCCGTCTCCACTTTGATGAGGTTCCATTCGAAGTTGCCTTCGACAACGCACGCGTCGATGCTTGTGATTGCTACGTCTCTGTCCGGGTCGCGAGTCTCGATGTGGTCCGAAAAGTCTCTCATTGGTCTTTGAACTGCTGGAGGGCGTTTTCGTCGAGCGGTACGCCGTGGCCGGGGCGGTCCGGAAGGGCAATCATCCCGTTGTCGTCGGGCTGTACAGGGTCAGCGACGACATCGTCGAACGCCTTCACGTCCATGTCGCGGTAGAAGTACTCCACCCAGAGACCGTTCTCGATAGCGCCGAGCAGCGAGGCGTGGATGTTCCAGTTGTAGTGGGGCGCAATGGGGATGTCGTAGGCGGCAGCGTAGTGGGCGATCTTCAGCCACTCAGTAATGCCGCCACAGACAGTGACGTCCGGCTGGAGGATGGTTGCAGCGCCCTGATCAGCAAGGCGCGCGAAGTTGTGCCGCGTTCCCTCTAGTTCCCCGGTCGCGACCGGATAGTTCAGAGCACTGTTGACCTCCGCCATCGTATCCACTCGGTCGATCATCACGGGCTCCTCGATAAAGTACGGGTCGTAGGGCTCGAACGCACGGCACGCCCGCGTAGCCGCTGTCGTTGATGACCAGACTCCATTGGCGTCTAGAAGGAGCGTGCGCTCGTCGCCGATCGCTTCACGGACTGCAGCGACACGATCCACCTCCTCGTCGATAGATCGGCGGCCGACCTTCATCTTCACGATGTCATGGCCCTCGTCAAGGTACCGCTGTATCTCGTTACGGAGGCCTTGGTGACCCTTGTCGTCGCGGTAGTATCCGCCACTGGCGTACGACGGCACGCGCTCGGAGTGCCCGCCGAGCAGCTTGTGCAGCGGCTCACCTGCGGCTTTCCCTTTTAGGTCCCAGAGCGCGATGTCCACCGTTGAGATGGCGCGCAACAGCAGACCTGTCCGTCCGATCTGGACATTACCGTCGTACATTTCGTGCCACAGTCGCTCTGTGTCTCGAGGGTCCTCGCCGCGGAGGACCGGCGCCAGTAGCTCCTCGACCGCGTCGGCGATGAGTCCGGCGCCCTCGTACCCCAGCGAGTAGCCGACTCCCTCGTGGCCGGTATCAGTTCTTACGTACGTTATCGCGTGGTCTCGGTATGTGAGCGTGCGATTGGAGAACGATACTGGGGTCTCCAAGGGTAACTTGATTGGAAACGATTCTACGTCTGTGATTTCCATGCTACGAGGGGTGACACACGTACACAAGTAGCCAATTGTAGCGGCAACACTCTCACCCATAGTATTAGTGGGACGCCCGCAACAGCCCGGACATGAAGTTTCCTGATCGTAGCGACGTCGATCACCTCATCGAGCCACAGTCGCTACCCGAATTCGCGCGAATCCGGTACGAGCCGGGCAGCGAATCGCTGGCCGATCCCGTCACCGACGTCCGAGCCGAACTCGACGCGCTCGCCGTAGACGAACTGGACGAGGGCGCGACGGTCGCCGTCGGCGTCGGCAGCCGCGGCATCCACCGCATCGACGACGTCGTACACGGTATCGTCGCCGAGCTCGAGGAGCGCGGCTTTGCTCCCGTAATCGTCCCTGCGATGGGAAGCCACGGCGGCGCAACGCCCGAAGGACAGCGCGAGGTGCTGGCGTCGCTCGGCATCACCGATGAGACGGTGGGTGCGCCGATAGACGCGCGGATGGACGCCAAATTGCTGGCGACGGTCACGGTCGGCGACGCGGACGTTCCGGTGTACTTCGCGACGGCCGCCCTCGAGGCCGACGCAATGCTCGTGGTGAACCGTGTGAAGGCGCACACGAACTTTAGCGGCCCCATCGAGAGCGGGCTCGCGAAGATGACCGTCGTCGGCCTCGGAAAGCAACGCGGCGCAAAGTCGTTCCACTCGACGGCCATCGCAGAAGGGTACGTTGAGACGTTGACCGCCGCGCTGGACGCCATCGAGTCCTCGGTGCCACTGCTCGGTGGCGTCGCGCTCGTCGAGAACTTCGAGGATGAACTCGCGTACGTCGAGGGTGTTCCCGCGGGATCGTTTACGGAGCGCGAACCGGAGCTCCTAGAGCGCGCGTACGACGAGATGGCGACGCTCCCAGTCGACGACATCGACCTGCTCGTCGTGGACGAAATCGGCAAAGAGATCTCCGGTGCGGGGATGGACACGAACGTTATCGGTCGGTACCGCGTACTCAACGCGCCCGACCCGCAGAATCCCGATATCGACCTGATCTACGTCCGCGGACTCACCGAGGAGACGAACGGGAACGGCAACGGTATCGGGCTCGCGGACCTTACGCGGCGGGCCGCCGTCGACCAACTCGATCTGAAAAAGACGTACGCAAACGCGCTCACGAGCGGCTCGCTCGCGAAGTCCAAGCTCCCCGTGGTCGCGCCCGACGATGAGTTCGCGCTCCGCACGGCGCTGGCTGCGCTCGGCAGCTACGATCCGGAGACGGTCCGCATCCTCTGGATCGAGAACACCGAAGACCTCGGTGAGCTTCGCGTCTCGGCGGCCGTCGTCGAGGACCTGCCGGCGTCAGCGACCGTAGCGGCCCGTGAGACGCTGATCTTCGAAGATGGTACGGCACGGTTCAGGGACGCGTAGGCGCGATTGCCTTTACGTAAACGTTTTCCCGTTGCCCTCTGATTGCCATTCACATGGACCTGCAGATAGATGGTAACGCGGCGCTGGTGACGGCGTCGTCCAGCGGACTCGGCAAAGCGTCAGCGAAGGCGCTCGCTCGCGAGGGCGCGAACGTCGTCATTAACGGTCGCGACGAGGACCAGCTCGAGGAAGCTCGCAAGGAAATCGAAGACGTGGCAACGGGCGATGTTGTCGCCCAGCCCGGCGACCTCACGGAGTCTGAGGACATACGGACACTCGTCGAGACGACGGTCGAGGAGTTCGGCACTATTGACCACCTCGTCACGAGTGCGGGTGGTCCACCCTCCGGCGCGTTCCTTGACACGGATGACGATGACTGGGAGGACGCCTATCAGCTTCTCGTGATGAGCGTTGTTCGCCTGGCTCGGGAGGCCGCGCCCCACTTGAAGG
Organism: Halopiger aswanensis; assembly: GCF_003610195.1. NCBI lineage: Archaea > Methanobacteriati > Methanobacteriota > Halobacteria > Halobacteriales > Natrialbaceae > Halopiger > Halopiger aswanensis. The sequence continues at coordinate 559,411 of NZ_RAPO01000004.1, forward strand.
AGGGCGAGGGCGGCACGATCGTCAATATCACGTCCCGGACGGTCAAGGAAGCCAAGGAGAACCTCGTATTGTCGAACTCCGTCCGAATGGGCGTTATCGGCCTCGAGAAGACACTCTCGAAGGAGTTCGCGCCCGACGTGCGTGCGAACGCCGTCCTCCCCGGCTCCCACGAGACCTCGCGCATCGAGAACCTCATCGAGAGCGCCATCGAGCGCGGCGACTACGAGAACTACGAGGAGGGACTGGCAGCGTGGTCGGACAACCCCCTCGAGCGCATCGGCGACCCGATGGAGCTGGGGGACACGGTGGCGTTCCTGAGCTCGCCGAAGTCCGGGTACATCAATGGTGCCGCATTGCCCATCGACGGCGGTTCCGTGGGGGCGAACCTATGAAGCCGGTGCGCTTCGACGACGCGGAAACCTACGAGCCCGACGAAGGCTGGCGCCGCGTCGCGATGGCGGGCAGCGACCAGTTCTCCTTCGAGTGGTTCGAGAAGCCGCCGGGCCACAGCTCGCCGATGCACGATCACGAAAACGAGCAGGTGTGTCTCTGTCTCGAGGGCGAGTTGACGGTCGCCACGGAGGACGACGAGGTTACGCTGGAACCGAACGACTCGGTGTTTCTGGAGTCCAACGAAACACACCGAGTGGAGAACACCGGTGACGAGCGCGCGGTCGGGCTGGACGTGTTTGCGCCCGGCCGCTCGTTCGACTTCTGGACGGAACGGGACGAATGAAGTACCTTGCACGCACCGCGACTGGCAACCCGCTACTCGGCAATGAGGACGGCTACGTTCCACTTCGCTCGGTTGAGCCGGACCTCGATAGCGTTCACGAGGCGCTCCCGCGAGCCGCCGACGGGACGCTCGGCGACGTCGCCGACGCGCCCGCCGAACCCGTACCAGCTGCCGATCTGACGTTCGGCGCGCCGCTCGCGGATTTCGGGAAACTCTGGGGTATCGGTCTGAACTACGCAGAGCACGCCGGTGATCTCGACGAGCAGCGGCCCGAGGAGCCCGCGAGCTTCATGAAGCCGTCGACGGTACTCACCGGGCCGAGCGGTCCGATTCGTCTGCCGCCAACCTCGCAGAGTGAGCGCGTGACCGCGGAGGCAGAACTCGCCGTCGTGATGGGCCGGACGTGCCGAAACATAGACGAGAATGACTTCGATGACGTCGTTGCGGGATTCCTTCCGGTCATCGACATGACGGCCGAGGACGTCCTCCAGCGGAACCCACGGTTTCTCACGCGCGCGAAGAGCTACGATACGTTCCTCGTACCCGGTGCCGCGCTTGCGGTTCCCGAGGAGCCCCTCGATTTGACGTCGCTGTCCGTGAAAACGGAGGTCAACGGCGATATCAAGGCCGAAAACGAGATTCGGAACATGCTGTTCCCTCCCGCGGAGATCGTTTCGTTCCACTCGGACGTGATGTCCCTCGAACCGGGCGACCTGTTCAGTACGGGGACACCCGGTGCGGCACACATTGAGCCCGGCGACGACGTGCGCGCGGTCGTGGAGGACATCGGGACCGTCGAGGCACCGGTCACGCGATAGCGGTCGTCCAGCGGGAATTTTTATTATGCGAGGGTCTGTGAGTAGCTACCGTGTACCGAGTACTCATACCAGTTGGAGACAACACGGACCGCGCGCTGAATGCCGCTGAAGCCGTCGCAGGGTTTCCAAACGCTGACGAGGAAGTCGAGGCGGTGATCCTGAACGTCTTCGAAGAGTTCGACGTCACCGGCGAGGCCGGCCAGATCAAATCCGAGGATATCTGGGACGAAACAAACTACCCGGAGGCCGTCGACGCTGTTGAGGAGTATCTCGAGTCTCACGTCTCAGCAGTCTCAAAGCGACGCGAGCACGGTGACGTGACCGAAAAGATACTCGCGGCCGCAGATGAAATCGACGCTGACAACATTGTGATGGGCGGTCGCCAGCGGAGCCCTACCGGGAAAGTGCTATTTGGAAGCACTACACAGTCAGTAATGCTGTCTGCGAATTGTCCAGTCACAGTCTCTCTCAGGGGGTGATATATTACGCTGTAACACAGGCGAATAGAACCGCGATGATGTATTTTCGCAACCACGTGTAGGAAACAAACAAATAGATTGTTAATGTTTGAATGTGATGGCTGTGATGTACATGGTAGACAGCCACATGAAGCGACGTAAGTTTCTGTACAGTACAGCTGCAGCAGGCATCGTAGGTCTCGCCGGATGTAGCGGCGACGGAAACGGAAACACCAACGTCAGTGACGGCGGTTCTCAAAGCGGCAACGGTGGCGGCAACGGTAACGGCAACGGCGGCGGCAACCTTTCGCTGCGCGTCGGTACGTCCGCCGGTGGCACCCAAGACGTCGGTCTTGCTGTTGAGCGCGCAGTGAGCCAAGAGAGTGACAGCCTCGAGTATTCCACAATAGAGAGCCCGGGCTACATCGGAACCATTCGTCGGATGGCCAACAACCAGTTCAACGCCGGCATCACCGACAATAACTCTCTCATGAAGGCCATCGACGAGCGCGGTGCGTTCTCCGATCAGCCTGTCGACCGTATCCCGAACTATGGGTTCTACGCATTCCCATACAGCATCTACATCATCGCCCGCGACGGCACGGGGATCGAGACGTTTGACGACCTCGCGGGTGCTAACGTCTACCCCGCCGAACCAGGGTACTCGACACGGGCGACCACGCTCGATGTCTGGTCACAGGATCCGACCGCCGACGTCTACGACCAGATGAACATCCAGAATATGGGGGTCGACTCCGCACCCGGCGCGATGGAAGAAGGAAACATCGACGCGAGCATCGCTTACGGTACTCCCGGTGTTCGGTATACTGGTTTTGTCCAGGAGATCGCGTCTCGAATCGACGTTCACTACGTCGAGCCGACGGATGCACTCCGCGAGTCCGCTGAGTCGTACTCGGGCGCCGGCACCGGTACCACGAGCTACGACGACTGGCAGATAGCCGACGCGGACATTGGAACCGATGAGGTATTCCACTGGAACCTCGAGGTGAACTACACGTTCAACCCGGAGGCCAATGCTGACGCCGTCTATGAACTTTGCCGCGTCGTCGATGAGCACAATGATGTCGTCAACGAGGGCGAAGCCCAGTTCAACGACTTCGAGTCTACCGGGGACATGCTCGGCTCCGCCCGCGAAAACATCCCGGTCCACCCGGGTGCTGTCCAGTACTACAAGGATAACGACGCGTGGGACGACAGCCTCCAAGAAGGCGAGAGCGCCTGAGGCAATGGCGATCCAACCTTCGTCCCTCCTTCAGGAGGTATCGACCACTAATCTAATCCATCAATGAATACACAATCGGATTCGGTTGAACGGCTTTCCGGGTTTCTTCGAGGTATCGATATCACGGTCACTGTAGTGGCGGTGCTGTTCTGGCTGGGCGTGCTGTACTGGGCGCAGACGCAAGTGATCGGCGACGTACGGTACGCGACCGCATTCGTCGGCGGCATCATGACCGTGTATGCACTTAACGAGACGCGGCTCGCCATTGAGGATGGCGACTGGGCCTCTGGCATCGTGTTGATTCCGGCGTCACTGGTGTTGATGACCGCGTCGGCGTTCTTCGCGCTAAACTTCGAGGACGTCTACCTGCTCCGGCAGGGGTACGCGCTCGAACACGAATACATGCTCGCGCGCCTCGTCATCCTCTCGCTAATGTACCTCACGTGGCGAGAGTTCGGGAACGTCTTCCTGCTACTCGTTGGTGGCGTGTTCCTCTATGCGCTATACGGCAATCACGTGCCGGGAGTCCTCGGGCACGCCGGCATGGGTCAGCAGACGCTCCTGCAAGTGACGGTCACAGACCTCTACGGATTCTACGGGAACCTGACTCAGATCACCGCAACCTGGATCGCGCCGTTCCTGCTGTACGCCGGACTCCTGTTCGCGTACGGCGCATTCGACCTCATCCTTCGGATCGCGATCGTCGCTGCGAGGTATATCGAGTCCGGCGTCGCACAGACCGCCGTACTCGCGTCCGCGGTCATCGGTTCCATCAACGGCTCGTACACCGCTAACGCAGCGATGACGGGATCGTTTACCATCCCGACGATGAAGGAGTCCGGGATGGAGGGCCACCGCGCAGCCGGTATTGAAGCGGTCGCATCCACAGCGGGGCAGGTCCTTCCGCCTGTGATGGGGGCGTCTGCATTCGTCATGGCGTCGTACCTCGGCGTTCCATACCTCGACATCGTCGTCGCAGGACTCATCCCGGCCGCGATTTTGGTTGTGTCCATTACCATCGCGGTCCACTACACGGCTATTTCGGACGCCAGCAAACAGGAGATGGAGTTCTCGGAGTTCTTCGACGAGACGCTCTCGAATAAACAGAAAGTGTTCGAGGCAATCCGGTTTGGTGTCCCGTTTGCGCTGCTCATTTACCTGCTCGGTATTGCCCAGTACACGGTGATGACATCGGCGCTGTACACCGTCGTTGCGATGACCATCATGGGCATCCTCGTGCCGGCCGTTCAGCGAACCGTGGACAGCGCGGACGTTGGGGCAGCCGGCGAGCTCTGGACGCAACTGAAGAATACCATCCATGGGTTTCGCCGTGGCGCCATCATTCTGGCACCGATCGCTATCATCTTGGTGGTTATCAGCGGCGTCGTGAACGTCTTCAGCACGACCGGCGTCCCCGCTAAAATCGCGCTCCTGCTCATCAACGTCTCTGGTGGCGTCCTGCTGTTTGCAGTACTGCTCGGGATGGGCGTCGCTATTCTGATGGGCGTCGGGATGCCAACAGTCGCCGCCTACGTCATCGTCGCAATTCTCATCGTGCCGACGTTCGTTGCGGACTTCAACATCCCGGAGATTACAGCCCACTACACGATGTTCTACGCAGCTATCCTTGCGGGTATCACACCCCCGGTCGCGACTGCGGCAGTCATCGCCGCAGGCATCGCAGAGGCGAACTTCTGGCGGACCTGCGGTGCCGCAATCAAAATCGCCGCACCACTGTTCGTCCTGCCCATCGCGTTCGTCTATAATCCCGAGATGATCACGATGTCCGTTGGCCTCAACACGGTTATCGTTGGGACGCTCGTGCTGCTCGGCGCGATTACGATAATCTATGGCCTCAACTATCCATTCCGGCTGGAAGTTGGTCGAAAGATCGCCTTACGAGCGCTGTTGACGGTGCTCGGCGTACTCGTAATGGTGTACCCGAGCAACATCGTGAAGTTCGCTGGTATCGTGTTGTTCGTCAGTATCTTCGTCGCAGAGAAAGTGCTAATGCGCGGTCTCGAACTGCCGTTCGGCAGAGGTACAAGCCAATGAGTTCGACAGACGACTCCCCGGAAGCGGTCGCGGAAGAGTCTATCGATCAAGCCGGCGGACTCGGTGAAGTCATTCCCGAGCCGCTACTGCCGGTCTGGCGTCGCATCGAACTCGTCCAGTCATTCCGGCAGACCCACGGCGAGACGTACACCGGCGCCCTCGAGGTACTGGTCGGTCTTGCGCTCGCCGCCGGCTACATCTGGTGGCTTATCCTCTATCTGTAGTCAGTTCTCGGCTCAGCGGGCACTTCGCCCGCGATCGACATCACTCGTGCCACTCCATGGCACGATGGATATCGTGTGGGATATGGTTGTTCTGCTCGCGGACATCCTCTAGGTACGAGCGTAGTTTGGGCGCGAACTTTGGGTGCGCGCAGGACTCGATAATGCGCTCGGCGCGCTCTACCGGCGAGCAGCCGCGGACGTCCGCGACACCTTGTTCGGTGACGAAGACGTCGACATCGTGCTCAGTATGATCGACGTGGAACGCCATCGGGACGACGCGAGAAACCTCGCCGTCCTTTAGTGTCGACGGGAGCGCACACACGGTCACCAGTGAATTCCGGTTGAAGTCCGCGGAGCCGCCGACGCCATTTATCATGCGTTTGCCGCCGACATGCGTCGAGTTGACGTTTCCGTAGATGTCGACCTCGATGGCGCTGTTGACGCCGATGACGCCGAACTGGTTGATGACGCCAGGGTGATTCGAGACGTCTGCCGGCCGAAGCACGACGTCCTCGGCGTACCGCTCGACGTTCTCGAAGAGCCGCTGCTGGCCGTCGTCGGTGAGCGCCATCGAAGTAGCGCTCGCGCACTCCAATCGGTCATCGTCGAGCATATCGAGGAGACCGTCCTGAATAAGTTCGCCGAAGTAGGCGACATCGCGGTCACCGAAGTCAAGTTCCTTGAGCTTACCCATGAGTGCATTTCCGAGTGACCCGACACCGAACTGAAGGTGGACGGCGTCCTCAAAGACGGACGAACGCTCCATCTCCGTATCGAGGAACGCTCCGAGATTCCCAGCGATGGCGAGATCATCATCGGTCGGATCACGAAACGTATACGTTGAGTCCGGGGTGCTAGTCTCAACGACGCCTGCGAGTTTCTCTGCGTCGAAGCTGACATGTGCGGTACCAATGCGTTCACTAGGATCGGTGAGCGGCACGGGGTCGCGGTTCGGCGGTGCATCAGGTCGATAAACGTCATGGAGCAACTGCAGTTCGAGTGGCTGTCGGTGGTTTAGTTCCACAAATAACTGATCCGCGGCCTCAACGAATGCAGGCACTTGGCCGAGCGATGTCGATGGGATGAACCAGTCCTCGCCGACTGCAACCGCTTCAACGATGGCAATGGCGGAGTCGACGAGTCCGCCATACTGTACCTCGTCGCCAATAGCCGAGGCGTTTCGGTCACTGAACGCGATATCGCGGCGGTTCGTCGCTGCCCTGGCAACCCGCGAGGACTGGTAGGAAAACCGTCGCTCGATGGCACCCGACTCCACGAGATCGACATCGATCTCATCGCCGACATTCCCGCTGTGTACCACTGTTAACGAGAGGTCTCGGTCATCCTCTACGAGTGCAAGCGGGATCTCCTTCGGGTAGCCGACGCTCCCGAAACCACTTATGAGTACCGTCGCGTCCGTGTTGATGGATGTCGCCGCTTCCGTCGCGTCGACGACCGGCACATCGCCATGTAGCCGCTGTTCGACGGGTTTCTGTGGCGAACAGGTCATCGTTCCTCCTCGGCGTTCCGGCGGGGCATGCGCTTCTTCAAGGCAATACAGCCGTCTGTAGCGGCCGTACGGCCGCCTGTCGTGTGACCTGACATAGTCTATGAGTGGCAGCGTTCGAAGTCAGACGGTCTCGTCTGACTCCGTGTCTTCGTTGGTCGCTTGTCATCTCGAGGTAACAGCACTGCGTTATTAAAGTTCGGGTCATAGGTAGTTGGATGGCCGGCACGTCTGTTCCCCACCGACTACTTCCGCACGTATCCACAAGATGGAGCAGAAACGTATGCAGAAGCTCGGCGGCCTCAGCGATGCCGCGACGGATGTTCTCTCCGAGGACAAATGTGTCGATGGCCTTCAGTACCGTCTTGCAGTCGCTAAATAGCTCGGTACCTCTGCTGATAAAGTAGCTAATCTAATGAGTAACCTCGTACTCGTGGGGCGGAAATCCAGTGTCTTCCACAACGGTGTAGTGACACGCGGCGCTCGATGTGATCGTAGACCGATCCCATGAGGAACGGGTCGTTCCACAAGCTGACAGTAAAGAGCTTGAATAGCCGGTCTCCTAGCTCGCGGGCTTGAGTAGAACAACTCTGAGAATCAGTTCGCGTTCAGACTTTCTCGACGAGCGTCTCCGCGATATGTTCGCCGAACGGTAGCGACGACGTCAGTCCCGGAGAGACCGCGTTGAGAATGTGGACGGCGTCCTCGCGCTCGACGAAGAGCGGGTCTTTAACAAGTTCGCCGTCGTCGCTGACGAGTTGCGCCCGGATGCCCGCGTAGCTCTGTTGGAGGTCCTCGGCGCGTACATCCGGGACGAGTCGCTGGGATGCCTTCGTGAACTTTTCCTTCCGGTAGGACTTGTTGAGTTCGTCCCACGCCACCTTGATCATCAGCTTCGAGGACAGCAGCTTTCGGAATCCTTCGTAGGTGAGCGTCTCATACAGGTCTCGAGGATCGAATTCGGTGTTGTCGTAGGCCTCACGACCGAACGCGAGTACGGCGTTTGGCCCGACGATGACCTTCCCGTCAGTGCGGCGCGTGTAGTGGACTCCGAGGAACGGGAGTTCGGGGTTCGGCGTCGGATAGATCATCGTCTGGCAGAGATCCGCACGCTCTGGGCGGACCTCGTAGTACTCGCCGCGGAACGGCACCACCTGGTAGCGCTCCCCGACGCCGACCTGGTGGGCGATCTCGTCGGCGTGCAGACCCGCCGCGTTCACGAGGTAGGACACCTCAAAGTGACCGTTGCTCGTAGCGAGGTGGTACCCGTCGACCGTTTGCTCGACGCGCGTGACCTCGTAGTCCGTATAGAGGTCGACGCCCGCCTCCCGAACCTCCTTGGCCAGCTCGTAGACATACTGCTGGGAGTCTACGGACGCGGCCTCTGGCGCGTACAGTGCAGCCTGTCCGTTCGCGTGCGGCTCGTGCTCGTGAATCTCGGCTTGCGAGTCGAGGAGTTTGTATTCGACACCGTTGGCTTCGGCTTGCTCGGCGAGCTTGTCGAGGCGGGCTTCCTCGCTGTTGTCCTGCGCCACCACGAGTACTCCGAGTTCCTCACACGGGATGTCGTGCTTGGCACAGTACTTCTTCATCCGGCTCGTGCCCTCGGTGGCGAACCGCGCCTTCTTCGAGTCTGGCGGATAGTTGAAGCCGGGGTGGAGGACCCCTGAGTTCCTGCCGCTCTGATGAGCCGCGAGATGGTGTTCTTTCTCTAGGACAGCGACGTCGAGGTCAGTCCGCTCGGCGAGGTGCTTTGCGACTGATAGCCCGACGCAGCCGCCGCCAACAATGGCGACGTCGTGGTACATCATCGCTGGTGACAGGGTTCCTGTGCCGACGGCTTATAAGTGGTGGTCGCCACAGTCTAGGGATCGCCATCCGAGTGTAGGTGCATGGCAATCGCCGCCGTTGAGGGGCTGACCGGGACAGCAACCCCTCCTACAAACTCGGGGGTTGGTGAAGACTGAAGACGGACGACCATAACCCTAGATCGTTCGTTTCACTCTTATTTTGCCACACAGCTCCCAACATCGGTGTCACTTCGCTCTGTGATCTCCACCGGTGCGTTTTTACGGGAGAAAATAGCTACAAATCTCATAGCGATGAAAGTCCTCGTAACGGTCAAAGAAGTCACAACTGTAGAAGACGAGTTTGAAATTGAGGGGACCCAAATCGACGATCAATACCTCAACGCCGACCTGAACGAGTGGGACGATTACGCCATCGAGGAGGCCGTCCAACTCCGGGAAGAAAGCATCGCCGACGAGGTTGTGACAGTCACCATCGGTCCAGAAGACTGCGAGCAGACGATCCGCCAGGCGCTTGCGAAAGGTGCCGACCGTGCCGTTCGTGTCTGGGACACCGCTCTCGAGGAGAGTGATGTACTCGACGTTGGCGCCAAGACCGAGATCCTCGGCGCTGTCGTCGAGCAAGAGGAACCTGACCTCGTACTGACCGGTGTTCAGGCCAGCGACGACAGCTTCAGCGCCACCGGCGTCTCCCTAGCCGAGGAGATGGGCTTCCAGTGGGGCGCCGTTGTCAACCATCTCGAACACGAACTTGACGACGGTGTTGCGTCCGTGCGACGTGAACTCGAAGGCGGTATCGAGGAGGTCACCGACATCGATCTTCCCGCCGTTCTGACCGTTCAAACGGGGATCAACGAGCCCCCTTACGCTAGTCTGCGGGGCATCCGTCAAGCCCAGCGCAAGGAGTTGGAGGTCTACAGTCTCAGCGACCTCGGCGTCGATAAACACACCGTGGACGCCGACCTCGAGCTAACGGAGATGTACGTGCCCGAAAGCGAGAGCGACGTGGCAATCTGGGAGGGGAGCCCGGAGGAGACGGCCGGACAATTGGCTGCTCTGCTTCGCAACGAGGGGGTAGCACAATGACCGATATTCTGGCCGTCGCCGACCACCGTCGCGGCGAATTGCGCGATGTCAGCTACGAACTCGTTACCGCAGCCCGCCAGCTCGCCGACAACACTGGTGGCAGCCTCAACGTAGCTGCCATTAGTGGTTCCGTCGACGAGTTCGCCGAGAAACTCAATATTAAGGGCGTTGACAAAATTCACACCGTCGACTACGGTGAAGAGTTCAATCACGACGTTTACGTGCAGGCGCTCACCCAGCTCTACGAAGCGATTGCTCCCCAATACGTCCTGACTCCCAATAGCGTCAACGGTCTCGACTACGCGCCCGCAGTCGCTAATAAACTCGACCTGCCGATCGTCACTGATACCGTCACTCTCGAGACGGACGGTGATACCCTTCTTGCGACCCGCGAGATGTATGGTGGGAAGGTCGAGACCACTACTGAGATCAAGGGTGACGCGGTCGTTACCGTCCGCGGTGCCGAGTGGTCTCCTGCGAAAGGGACTGGCGATGCCGACGTTCAGGCCTTCGATGTCGAAATCGATGACGACGCTATTCGCTCAACGGTCACGGGCTTTGAAGACGTTGGCGAGGGTGACGTCGATATCACAGAAGCCGACGTACTCGTCTCCGTCGGTCGTGGAATCGAAGAAGAGGAGAATCTCGCTCGATCTCATTTTCGACCTTGCGGATGCGCTGGATGCAACGGTTTCCTCGTCACGTCCGATCGTCGATAACGGGTGGCTATCCCAGAGCCGACAAGTCGGCCAGTCGGGCAAAGTCGTCACTCCCGACATCTATATCGCTATTGGAATTTCAGGGGCAGTTCAGCACGTTGCTGGCATGAAGGGTTCGGACACGATCGTCGCAATCAATACTGATCCGAACGCTCCGATTATGGATATCGCGGACTACGCGATTGTTGACGATCTCTTCGATGTCGTTCCACAACTCATCAAAGAGTTCCAGTAAAATAACGAGATATTTACTATGTTAGCGCAGTCAGGCGTGGTGAGAGAGACATACTGGGATATCACCAGCGTCGAATAAGCGCTGTTCGATCTTTTTGCACGGATAGCGGTTGCTGTCTTTGCTTACAGTGTGTATTGAGGGTTCGTACAGCACGCTGAGTATACTCCGACTACGTGCTCGAGGTTCCCACGCCAATGAGATCAGGTCAGCTATCGTCACGAACGTGTTGTGCAGCTGCTTGTCTATTGGGTCACCAATCTGTTTAGAAAGTCGATCGACCAGCCGCGAAATTTAGCCGACTTCAGAGTATTATAGCGAAGTGATGATCAATACCCCTGCGCGTTGCCGTCCTTTCGCGGTTCGGTTGCACCGGAAAGGATCCCGCCATTGTTGCGAGCGATCTGTGCACCGCCGAACATACCGGCGTTTAACGTGCGCACCTTGTGTCCCTTCCGTACGAGTTTCGCGGCCACGTCGTCATCGAAGTGTGGTTCAAGGGCAAGATGGCCATCTTCTCGGTAGCGCCATCGTGGCTCATCGAGTGCGCGTTGGAGCGGCATGTCGTAATCGACGAGGTTACTGATCAGTTGTACGTGTCCCTGTGGTTGCATATAGCCGCCCATTACACCGAATGCCCCCCAATCGTCCTCGTCGAAGCGAACAATTCCCGGAATCAATGTGTGGAAGGGACGCTTACCGGGTTCAAGGCTGTTTGGGTGGTCTGAGTCAAGCGAGAACGAGCAGCCTCGATTCTGGAGGGCAATTCCGGTGTCTCCGGCGACGATACCGGAGCCAAAACCAGCGAACCGAGAATTAATGTAGGACACAATATTACCGTCACGGTCGGCAACGGTGAGGAGGACGGTGTCTGCGTCCTCGGCGTTCGCTTCGGGGACGCCGAAGCTAACGTCGTGATTTGCCTCCGATCCAACCTCGGCTGCACGCTCTCTCGCCCACGATTTCGAACCAATCGGTGGATGATCCTCGAACGACGGATCCGTGATGTACTGATGACCGTCGTGGAAAGCCAGCTTCGTAGCCTCGGCGAAGTAGTGGACGCGCTCGGCGGAGTCATACTCGTACCCGCCGGCATCAATTTCTTCGGCGATATTTAGCGCCTCGAGGGCAATGAGTCCCTGATTGTTCGGAGGCAGTTCGTACACTGTCGCACCGTTGTACGTCGTTGAGACGGGATCGGGCCATTCAACCTCGAAGGAGGCAAGGTCCTCGACAGTCATAACTCCCCCTTCGGCTTGTACCGCGTTGGCAATCTTTTCAGCGATTTCGCCTTCGTAGACGACGTCGGCACCTGCCTCGGCGATACGTTGCAGCGTCGCCCCAAGCTCTGGAAGTTTGATATACTGGCCCGTATCCGGGGCCTCACCGTCGAATAGGTACGCCTCGCGGGCGTGTTCGGACTTAAACAGCTCCTCTCCGTGTACCCACTGGCTTGAGACTACTTCTGAGACCGGATAACCGTTGATCGCGTAGCGAATGGCAGGCGCCAACAGTGTCGACAAGTCCAACGTCCCGAGGCGTTTCACGGTGGCCTCCCACCCGCGTGCAGTTCCAGGAACGGTGACCGTATGAGGACCAGTTTTGGGCATCGTCGCGTCCTTACCGCCACCGACCGCCTCACGGACAGTTTCGATGGTCGCGTCTGACGGTGCGCCACCGCACGCTCGCATCGCGCCGATCTCGTCTTCGGCCGTCCGGTAAAGGGCGAACACGTCGCCGCCGAGACCCGTCGATGTCGGTTCGACAACGTTGAGCGTGGCCGCAGTCGCTACTGCCGCGTCAAAGGCATTCCCGCCGTCGCGAAGGATCTCAATGCCCACCGAGGCGGCAAGCGGTTGACTCGTTGAAACGATTCCCTGCTGTCCATAGACGGTCGAACGACGGGAATTGAAGCGGTCCAAATCGGGTTCCATGTTCAATATTGTGACGTGATTCATTTACCAATATGTTTCGGATGTTCATAATATTGGTACCCGGGCATGATTGACACAACAGGCAGTTACATAAAATAATTTATGTTATGGACATGAATCGTGGGCGGTACGAAACTGCAGGTCTTAGGAGTACCCCATTTGAAACAGAAGTTGCCATTGGGCCAATAGAAACAGCTGAATTAATTTCGAATGTCTTCAGGGAAAGCCAGAAGTCTGAAAACGCAGGTAGAACTGATCCATACAGAAGATATCGGCGTTTATTACCGCATATTTGAGGTCGCCGCTGAATCAAAAGGGATGTTTTTACCCAACGAAAGCATCAATCAGCGCTATGGACAGGAACGATCGATCTATCATCAGCTTTGCGATGGTTTCCCATGCAATGGTCCATACGTATGAACTATCGATCCCGATACTCATGCTACTGTGGGCAAGCGAGTTCTCAATCTCGATCGGGCTCCTCGCTGTCGTCGTTTCCACCGGTTACGCGATGTTCGGGTTAGGAGCCCTTCCGACGGGCGTCCTTGCCGATATTTACGGTTCGCGACTGCTTATCGTCTGCTGTCTCGTCGGTATGGGCATCTCGTTTCTCGTCTTGAGTATCGCACCTACGCTCCCGGTCCTCGTCTTTGGATTGGTCTGCTGGGGAATCGCAGCGAGCATCTATCACCCAGCCGGCCTCTCGCTGATTAGCACGGGCGTCGTTGATCGTGGGACGGCGTTCGCATATCACGGGATGGCAGGCAACGCTGGAATCGCACTCGGACCGTTGGCGACCGCGCTACTCTTGCTCGTTGTCGACTGGCGGCTTGTCGCTGCGCTGCTCTCGATCCCCGCCCTGCTTGCTGCACTTTACGCGTTGCAGGTACAATTCGACGAAACTGCAGGAACGAAAGACCGACAGGGCGAGTCCGACTCAAGTGACGCGACGGCTGCGTCTTCATTATCAGAACTGTGGACCGAATCGAAAGCGCTGTTTGCCACCGGTTTTAGCATCGTCTTCATTATCGTAATTTTCAACGGTCTGTTTTACCGCGGTACACTGACGCTGCTGCCTGAAATACTGACCACGATGCTTGAGCCCGTTGTTGGTGATTTACAGCTTTTCGAACCGGATTCACCAATGGCTGAGGAGTTTCAACCCTCTCGATTTTTCTACACGGGACTTTTGATGGTCGGCATCGGCGGCCAGTACGCTGGCGGAAAACTAACTGAGCGAGTGGCGACGGAGCGGGCACTAATGATTGTTTTCGCATCATTGGCGGTTACTGCTCTCGTTTTCATCCCCGCAGCACGGGGTAGTCTCGTTACGCTTGCGCTAGTCGGTACAGTACTCGGATTCCTCTTGTTTATGATCCAGCCGCTCTACCAGGCGACGATCGCGCAGTATTCCCCCGCGAACGCCCGCGGTCTCTCATACGGATTCACATACGTCGGTTCCTTTGGAGTCGGCGCGCTCGGAGCAACCATCACCGGCATCGTCTACGAAGGGTTCGGTGAACTAGCGATGTTCGTGACGCTTGCCGGGTTCGCGCTCCTTGCGTCCCTCCTCAGCTATTCGCTACTCACCGGGAGCTATGCTGAGGCAAACTCGACGGCAGTGGAATCAACTGACGATTAGCCAGTGTCGGAACGTCTCAGGAGAATACGGGTGAGCGGTCCTGTCACCACTCCGGAGTACGACTCGTTAGCTGCACCGAAATCCGTATCTAATGCCGTTGAAAACAGCGGCATTTTCTGGGTGAAGCCCTCGAGAGGACACAACGGAACGTGATCTTGAGACGTTATTATCTGTCTAACACTTCTAAATTCGAACTGGTAGATCTAGATCTCTTAATCGATAGTCTTCAGTAATTTGGCTCGCGAGAATCGGGACTCTCGACGGTCCAGTCACTGAGCGGTACGAAGACGATGTTGCCCACGCTGGGACCAACAGCGACGGCGATCTCAAGGTAACGATGATCGCTGAGGAAACGGAGAACACCCTAACTGGCGTCGCCATTGCTCGTTCTCTCAAGATGTCGCTGAACTGCCTGCTCGTTCTCAAACCGACTCAAGTAGACAGTGCCCTGTATGAGATCGTCTCAGGTGTTGCTTTTAGTGGAGTTCTTTCTATCGGTAATTGGATGAGAAGTTCAGTAGGGACGTTGAGACTACACCGGCCCCATCGGGTCTGTAATGTGCGTTTTCAGCAGCATCAGTGCACAGAAACTGCATCAGACCGAGGCTCCAACCGCCGTTTTTGTATCACTACCAACAATTTCGAGAGATTTCCGAGACTGCTACCAGTGTTGCGACTCAGAACTTCGGGGCTTCCTCGGACGGAGTAGCCTTTCGCCGATACCTGTCTCCTTCTTTAACATCGTAAGCGTGTTATCCGCGATCACAACGGTGCGTGCTCGTACTTACCGGTCAACTTGACTTGGACGAGCAGATCAGCGAATCGGTCGCTTCCGTAATCATGGGGGACAGCCAGGCGAGCGTCTGAGAGGCATTGAATGGTTCGTGCATTACTATAAAGTGTTCAATTGTAAACTGCGGTTCGAACAAATATCGTCAGTAGGCAGTGCCGAGGTAGGTGTGGACCGCGTTCGCCTCTTCGAGTTCATCGGCGAAGGCGATCGCGAAGTCTTCCATGCTGATGTAGCTGTCTTCCTCGTCGTCAGCGGCGAGTTCGCCCTCGGCGGTGCGGTACTCGCCGGATTCGATCAGCGCCGCGGGCGCAACGTACGTCTACTCGAGGTCGTCGGCCTCGCTGAGAATCTCGTAGGCGTCGATCGCCGCGCTGGCGACGGGTTTCCACTCCTCCGGGAAGCCCTCGGTCTCGATGAGTCGCGTGTCGGAGCCGACTGTGAGCCCGCCCGCGCCGCCGGTCCAGACGAGGAGGTCGACCGATGCGCGACGCAGCCCCTCGATCGTCGCCTCCATCATTGTTGTAAGGATCTCGGGGGATGCGTCATCGGACGGCCCGAGCGCAGACACGACCGCGTCGTGGCCGGTCACGAGTTTCGGGATATCGTCGGCATCGGTCGCGTCGCCCGAGACAGCGACGAAATCTGGACCGTCGACATCCTCGACGGTGCCGCTTCGAGAGACGCCGGTGACGGCGTGGTCTCGGTCGAGCAGTTCGTTCGCGACTCGAGTCCCGATTCGGCCGCTCGCACCGAGCAGTAAGACGTCCATGGCTGGCTGGTTTTGCGGTTGGGTCGCACGATGAAGGCTAAATACGGCCCGTTAGCTCATAAATAGTCGCCGTCCCGCTCGTTCGTGTCGCATCCCCATTATTTCGGCGAACGGAGCAAACGATGCCATCGACTCGACGGGGTCATCAACATGGCGTCGGCAGATCCGAGCGACCAGCGGTCGCAGTGTCTCGAGGACGGACTGAATCTCCGTGTGACCGAACCGGCCGAGTCGTTGTGCAGCGCCCAACAGTCCGGTGACGAAAGAGTGAGCGTGCGCCAGACAAGCCTCGAGTTGCGAGAGCCCGCGCGAATGGGCGACGACGCCGAAGACGACCGGGTAGTGGCCGGGTATCTCATCGGCAGCGACCGCTGCAGCCGTCGCTGCCTCGAGGCCCGCAGATTCCTCGGCTGTGCTCGATTCGGACGCCGGATCGACGTCAGCTCTGCTGGACGATGCATCCGTTTCGACGAGTAGTTCGCACAGTTTCGCGCCCGCTTTGGTCGAGCTCTCGCGAAACTCGTGGGGCATCGTGACGGCGTGGAGACGTCGATCGACCCGCCGGAGTGCTTCGAGATCCCCGTCGGCGCTCGCCGCGTGTGCGTTCGCTAGCGCAACGGTTTCGCAGGGACCGACCACGCGTCGGAGGTACGCGGCGATCAGTTCGCGGAGGCCGTCACCGTCATCGATGTATCCTTCGTTGACGTACTGCTCGAGACCGTAGGACGCCGTGTAGCCGCCGACCGGGAGGAACGAGTCGGCAAGTCGCAGCGCCGTCAGGAACGACTCGGGAGCCTCATTAGTGGTCATGGCTGTGGTCGGGTTCGTGCTCGCCGTGAGTGTGGTCGTGCTCGTGTGTCGTGCCGTCTCGAGTGTGTCTGTGATTGTGTCCGCGATCGGGGTCTTCTGGGCCGTGCGAGTGTTCGCCGTGGTCGTGCTCGTGTCCGTTCGTCGAATGATCGTGCTCGTGATCCGGCATCCCCCCGAGATCCGTCACGAACAGATCCGCTTCCACCGTCGTCTTGCGAACGGCAGCACCCGGAACGACGTCGGCGATCACTCGCTCGACGATATGCTGGTCAGCTTCGAGCGGTACGTAGACGACGCCGTCCTCGACGGCCAGATCCCAGTGTTGGTTGCCGATCCGGTGGCCGAGTTCGACTGCCGCATCACGCGTCGTCGCCGTCGCCTCCGGCAGTTCGACGGCGAGCGCGTCCCGCGGTTCGAACGCGACGATGATCATTCGGTCGTCCTCGAGGAGCAAGACGTCGCCCGCCGAGACGGCGGGTTTGTCGACGACGACGCCAACGTCGGTACCGGCATCGGTCACCGCCCGAAACCGCGACCGTCGACGGTTGTCGGCGTCGATGACCACGCGTTCGAGGGTGCCGTTCGCCGCGTGCTCGTCCCGCAGCGTCGCGAGGTCGGTGTCGGCGTGGACATTGCCGACGATGCCATCACTGTGCTCCATCAGTATCGTCGGTCGGTCGGTGCGCCGACCCCGAGCGTGCGTTGTCTCGTTTCGTCCCAGGCTGCCCGTAGCGCTGCCGTGACATCGGCCTCGCGGTATCCGAGGAGTCGCACGATGGCGCCGGCTTCGTACGGTAACGTCGAGACGCCTGCGTGGACGGCGGTCCCGGATTCGGATTCGGATTCAGTCTCGAGTCCGTCGGCGTCGATGTCCTCGAGTCGATCGCGGATCGCGTCGAGCAACGCCTCGAGCTCGATATCGGCGACGCCACTCCCGCTGTCAATCCCGTCACTCGCAGCAGGTGCGAAGACGTACAGCGAGCCGACGACGCCGTAGTCGCCGACGCTTGCCGGATCTCGAGGGTTGCGCTCGTCCGGCCGGAGATCGACGGCGTCGGCACAGACGAGGCGATCGTCGTGTGTGGCCTCGACACGGGCGTGATAGTGGTCGAAGCTAAAGGGCTCGTGGTCGGACAGCCCGTCGGGGACGAGCACGTCCGCGACAACGACGACCGCATCGTCGGCGAGATCGACCGACACCGTCTGCAGACAGCGCGCGTCCTCGTTGACGATCGTCGGTCCTGGGACGTACTCGAGGTAGCTTCCCGACGCGCCCTCGAGCGTGGCGTCGAGGTGGGCGTAGTTCGCGTCCATGCTATGGACCTTGGTCGCACTCTGGGTCGTGACGCGCGCGCGAGCCCCGGAGCGAGCATCGATCCGCATTCGGTGGCGGTCGCCCTGTGCGACGCCGCCGGTCGGCTCTTGGGCGACCAGCGTCGCAAGTCCCGGCGCGGGATCCGTATCGAGTGCCCCAGTCAGGTGGTAGGGAACCTCCACGCGATCCCGAACCAGCCGGGTCGGCCCGCTTCCGGAACGGGCGAACGTCGCCTCGAGCAGGCCGTTCTTACCAGGTCCGCCGGCGGGGGCCTGCGCGAGCGATTCGTCGGCGTACCGCTCGAAGGCGGGCGGAATCGCCGCCTGCGCTACTGCGCTTGTGTCGGACTGCCTTGTGCTCACGCGAACAGCACCTCCCGCTCGACGTGTTCGAGGACGGCGTCGATGCCCTCGCCGTCCTTGCAGTTGGTGAAGACGAACGGGTCGTCGCCCCGAACCGCGGCGGCGTCTTCCTCAATTACGTCGAGGTCGGCGTCGACGTGTGGTGCGAGGTCGGTCTTGTTGACGACCAGTAGGTCGGCCTGCGTGACGCCGGGGCCGCGCTTGCGCGGGATGTCTTCGCCTTCGGCGACCGAGATGACGAACAGGAAGTAATCCGCGAGTTCCGGGTTGAACGTCGCTGCGAGGTTGTCGCCGCCGCTCTCGACGAGAACGACGTCGAGGTCGGGGTGGCGCTCGGTGAACTCGTCGATAGCCGCGAGATTCATCGAGGGATCCTCCCGGATTCCGGTGTGCGGACAGGCGCCAGTTTCGACGCCCTCGACGAGATCCTCGGGTAACAGATCCGCAAAGGAATCTCGGAAAACGTCGGCGTCCTCCTGTGTCATGATGTCGTTGGCGATGACGCCAACCTCGTAGTCGCGTTCGACCAGCGCCGGCACGAGTCGCTTGACCATTGCCGTCTTACCCGAGCCGACGGGGCCGCCGAGGCCGACTTTCGCGACGTCTCGGTACCCCATCAGTGACCCCCCGTAACGTCATCTGTCGTCTCGAGGTCTGCATCCGGATCCGGATCGACCACCTCGAGCTGGGCTGGACCGTCGGCCCGGATCGGGTCGTGAATCGTCACGAGTTTGGTGCCGTCGGGGAAGACGGGCTCGATCTGGATCATGTCGACCATCTCGGGGACGCCGTCCATGACGTCCTCGCGGGTGAGCAGTTGGGTCGCCTCGCTGCGGATCTGCGAGACGGATTTGCCCTCGCGGGCAGCCTCACAGGCCCAGTCGGAGATGTACGCGACCGTCTCGGGGTGGTTGAGCTTTACGCCGCGATCCTTTCGTCGGCGAGCAAGTTCTGCGGCCATGAAGACCGTGAGTCGTTCCATCTCCTTCGGCGAGAGGTTCATTCCCATCGGCTCACCTCCGTTTGATGGCTCGGGGCCGGTTGCGTCAGTTGTCGTTGGGTCGATGCCGTCGGAATCGTCGTGGAAGTCGGGGCTGTGTGTTCGGAGTCCATAGTTCAGAGCAGGTACCGCTGTGCGAGCGGCACTTCGTCGGCCGGGTCGCAGGTGACGTGTTCGCCGTCCACTTCGACCTCGAATGTCTGGGCGTCGATCGAGATGTCGTCCGGACAGTGATCGTTGTGAACCATGTCGGATTTTCGGACCGACCGGGTTCCGCTGACCGGCCGGACGGGCGTCTTCAGATCGTAGGCCTCTCCGACCTCGTTCTCATAGGCGGCGTCGCTGACGAACGTGATCGACAGCCCCTGTTTCGCTCGACCCTGTGCCCCGGCGCGTTCGCGGCCGATCACCGGCTCACAGGTCATCAGCGAGCCGTTGGCCTCGCCCATCTGGGACCAGACCGGGAAGCCGCCCTTGATCACTGCCTGCGGCTTGACGCCGAAGAAGGCCGGATCCCACAGCGCGATGTCCGCCAGCTTGCCGGGCTCGAGCGAACCGACGTAGTCGTCGATCCCCGCCGTAATGGCGGGGTTGATCGTGTACTTGGCGACGTACCGCTTGATACGGGCGTTGTCGGCGCCAGTGCCTTCGTCAGCCGGGAGCGGGCCGCGCTGGACCTTCATCTTGTGGGCGGTCTGCCACGTCCGGGAGAGCAACTCGGCCATTCGACCCATCGCCTGGGAGTCCGTCGTCATCATGCTGATTGCGCCGGTGTCGTGGAGCACGTCCTCCGCGCCGATCGTCTCTGCGCGGATACGTGACTCAGCGAACGCGACGTCCTCGGGGACGTCAGGGTTGAGGTGGTGACAGACCATCACCATGTCGAGGTGCTCGTCGAACGTGTTCTCGGTGTAGGGCATCGAGGGGTTCGTCGACGACGGCAGCATGTGCTCGTGGCCGATCAACTCGAGCACGTCCGGTGCGTGACCGCCGCCAGCGCCCTCGATATGGAAGGTGTGTATCGCGCGGCCGTCGATGGCATCAAACGTGTGTTCGACGAAACCCGACTCGTTCAGCGTGTCGGTGTGAATGCAGACCTGAATATCCTCCTCGTCGGCGACCTCGAGACAGGTGTCGATCGCCGCCGGCGTCGAGCCCCAGTCCTCGTGGAGTTTGAGGCCGGCGACGCCAGCCTCGATCTGTTCGCGGAGCGCGTCGGGTTTACTACTGTTTCCCTTGCCGTAGAAGCCGACGTTGACGGGCCAGTCTTCGGCGGCCTGTAGGAATCGCTTGACGTTCTCCGGCCCGGGCGTACAGGTCGTCGCTCCGCCGCCGAAGCCGCCACCGAGCATGGTTGTCACACCGGAGCCGATGGCGTGCTCGACCAGTTGCGGGCTGTTGAAGTGAACGTGAATGTCGAGCGCGCCGGGCGTCGCGATCAGGCCGTCGGCAGGGATCGTGTCCGTACTCGGCCCAATTACCATGTCGACGCCGTCCATCGTGTCTGGGTTGCCAGCCGTGCCAACGCCGACGATCTTGCCGTTGCGGACGCCGATGTCGCCCTTCCGGATGCCGAGTACGGGGTCGATAATGACGACATTCGTAAAGGCCCAGTCGAGTGCGCCTTCGGCCCGGGTCGTTCCCGACTGCATTCCCATACCGTCGCGCATCGTCTTCCCGCCGCCGAAGACTGCTTCCTCACCGGGGACCGCATGGTCCTGTTCGATCTTCGCCAGGAGATTCGTATCACCCAGTCGAATACAGTCACCGTCCGTCGGGCCGAATAGTTCGGTATACTCGTCGCGAGGGAGGTCGCGACTCATCAGTCACTCCCCTCCGAGTCCGAAATATATCCTTGCGCTCGAGCCCGCTCGAGTGCAGCCGCTTTCGCGCCGTCGGCGTCGAGTTCGCCGTCGACCAGGCCGGCCATCCCGTGGACGATCCGGTCGCCACCAATAGCGACGAGATCGACGTCGCGTTCACAGCCCGGCTCGAATCTGACCGCCGTCCCAGCCGGAATGTCGAGACGCATTCCGTAGGCGGTCTCCCGATCGAACTCGAGGCCGGGGTTGACCTCGAAGAAGTGGAAGTGTGATCCCACTTGAACGGGACGATCGCCGGTGTTCTCGACCGTAACGGTCGCCGTCGGACGCCCCTCGTTTATCGTCACTGGGTCGTCGGCAGGGAGCACCTCGCCTGGAACGAGGTCGCTCATTCCTCGATCACCTCGAGTCCGAATTGGAAAAGTTCCGTGGAACGACGTAGCATTACGGCGAGAGTTACAAGTACGGACAACGTAAACGCACCCTTGCGCACCAATATTTGCACAATGGGCGCCGGTTCGACTTCAAATGACCAATTGTGGGGCAGTTTCAGTTTCGATCGGAAGAGCGGTGACCGCTCATCCGGTGTAGAATCTGAATAGTTTCAAAATAATATGGTGGGCTGACAAATATAGTGAATACAACACAACCCTTCCGAGCGGCCCGAACGAGTTTCGAACTCGGTGTCGTGTCCGACATACAGAGGGTGTCGCCGCCGTCGGTTCACCGAATCGCGTACGATGGCCTCCGAAATATCGTCGGTTTATATTCTCGAATTCGGAGGAGGAAGCCATCTATCGACGGGCTGTACGGTCGAGGCCGATAGGATCGATTCGCTCGAGGCGGAGACGATCGGAACGATCGACCGGCGGAATCGTCTGTTCACGGCCTGAAACAGCGGTACAGTATTTCCAAACGTACGTACAAAACCGTTCCGCCCCCGAGAGACGACAGAATATCCCATATTTGCCCATCATATTCAGTTCAATCGTTCATTCGCCCATAATAATAGGGG